>JBLYYU010000553.1:0-3868 GCA_048550275.1 Polyangiales bacterium | reverse complement strand
GGCTTCGCGGGCAGCGCGTTCGAGGAGGCGCGCGGCCAGTCGGCGTGATGGCAGGGACCCTGTCGCAGGCGTGAGGAGCCAGTCGCGGCTCGAGTCCTGGCGGGATATCAGCGCGAGCGCCAGCGCGTCGACGTTGTTCACGCTGCCGATTGGAAGGCTCAGCGCCAGCGCGACCCGGGCGCGGATCGATTGACCGCCCAGCGCGCGCTGCGAGCCCAGCGCGAGCTGCGTCGCCACCGCTACGAAGGTGGCTGCGTCACCCGCCCGGAGACGCTCGAGGACGAGGCGCCCGAGCTGACGCTTGATCGCGCTCGAGGGAAGCGCGGCGGCGACCTCGTAAAGTGCCGCAGCCGTAGCCGGACCGGAGAGCCAGTCGAGCTCGTCTACCAAACCTGCCTCGATCGCGACCGCCAAGCTCTGGAGCAGGGCATCCGGATCGAGCCCTTCGAGGGGGAGGGGACGCCGTTCGTCCACGACCGCCCGTGCCAGGGTGGCCATGCCTCGGCGCCATGCCGCTTCGCGCTCCTCAGCGCTGTTCAGTCGATGCAAGGCCGTCAGGCCTTCGAGGCGGTCCCGAATCGCAGCACGCATCCTCCGTGATTCTAGCCTGCCGCGTGCCTAACGGAAAGCGCGGTTGACAAGGTTCGGCCGAACACCTAGCTCGAAGTGACGTGCTCCAGCTTTCCTTCGAGTTTGTGGGCGAGTCGCCCTCGATCGCGGAGAGCGGCGTAACCGAACGTCGCCAGGACGATCTGGACCGCGCTTACGCCCGCGCGTCCGAATGGAGCCGAGCTCTGGCCGGTCGGCTCGGTCAGCCCATTCGACTGATCCTGACCGACAATCGAAGCACGATGTTGGCCGCGCGGCCCAAAGGCGGTCGGCTCGAGGTGCGCCTGCACCACATGTTCCTCACCGCCGACGAGGACATCCTCGTCGCGGTCGGCGACTACCTGAGCGGTAGCGCGGCGGAGTCCGCCGCAACCATCGACCGATTCGTCGAGGAGAACCGAAAGCGGTTCGTCGCGGCTGGGCCCCCGCAAGAGGCGCTCCGGTCCAAAGGCGAGCACCACGATCTTCGCTCGATGGTGGACGACCTCGGGCGCCGGCATTTTGGTGGCGACGTCGATGTCCGGATCACTTGGGGAAAGCGCGTTCAGCCCAAGCGGCGCCAGCGATCATTGCAGCTAGGGACCTACCTGCCCGAAGAGCAGCTCATTCGTATCCATCCCGTCCTCGATCAGCCCTGGGTCCCCGGCTACTTCGTCGAGGCGGTCGTATTTCACGAGATGCTCCACCACGACATGCCTGCCGTCGTACAAAACGGTAGGCGCCACTACCACACCCGGGCGTTCCGCACGCGTGAGCGGAGCTTCGAGTACCATTCCGCCGCTCAGCAATGGGAGAAGGAAAACCTCTGGCGCTTGCTCCGAGGCTCGTGAGCCGGGCGCCCTAGTTCCATGGCACGTCGTCGCAAAATCCGATCCTCGATTTCGATCCCGATCACCCTCGGTTCGATCACTGTACTGTTGAGTCTGGCACTTCTCGTGGGCTGGTCTTTTCTTCTCGGACAGAAGATCGCGCGTTCGGCCGACATCGCCGGCGACGTTTGGTTGCTCGTCCTCGGAGCGCTCTCGTTCGTCTTGATCATCGTCGTGCTGGTCTTATTCGTGATTTCGCTTGCGCGCGGCATCATCGAGGTCCGCAAACAAGACTCCTTCATCGATTCAGTCACACACGAGCTCAAGAGTCCGCTCGCATCGCTCCAGCTCTGCATCGAGACGCTGGGGCGCGAGGGCCTCGAAGACGAGGCCCGTGAGAGGCTCCGCGGTATGATGCTCCAAGACGTCGATCGCCTGCGCGCCTTCATCGACGACGTGCTCGAAGCGAACCGCTTGTCCTATGCGCGACCGGGGATGCTCAACCTCAGCGACGTACCCCTGTTGCAACTCGCCGAGCAATGCGCCGACGCTGTGCGCGTGCGCCACAAGCTCGAGCCCGGCGAGCTCTCGATCGAGGTCGATCCGGACCTCATCGTTACCACCGATCGGGCTGCGCTCGAAATCGTCGTGAACAACCTGATCGACAATGCCGCCAAATACTCGGAACGCCCAGCCCGAGTCCAGGTCACGGCGCGAAAGAGCTCGGACGGCAAAGTGATTCTTGAGGTCCGCGATGACGGCATCGGAATCGACAAGAAGAACTTGAAGCGTGTGTTTCACCGTTTTTATCGGGTCGAAGACCAGGAAGTCCGCGAACGAAAAGGCACCGGCCTCGGCCTCTTCGTCGTCTGGGCTCTGGTGAAACAGCTCGGCGGTGATGTACAAGCTTTTTCTCAGGGGCGAGGGCATGGCACTACGATGCGCGTCGAGCTCCCGATGGCCCATGCGGTGAGCGGATGATGTCGGAACGAGAAGCGCAGAAGCTCCTAATCGTCGAAGACGAGGATCACCTCGCGGCCGGTCTCAAGCTCAATTTGGAGCTCGAAGGCTATCGGGTCGACGTCGCCGCCAACGCCAAAGAAGCGGGTCAGCGCCTGCTCGATCCGAGCGGCTACGACGCGATCGTCCTCGACGTGATGCTTCCCGATGTCAACGGTTTCGAGCTCTGCAAAAGGTTCCGGGACGCCGGGAACTTCGTGCCCGTGATCATGCTCACCGCGCGGTCGTCGCCCGAGGATCGGGTCCTCGGCTTGGAAGCAGGCGCAGACGATTACATGGTAAAGCCGTTCGAGCTCGGCGAGCTCCTCGCCCGCGTTCGCTCGGTGCTCAGGCGCCAGCGCTGGGAGCAGGTGTCGGGCGCGAGCAGCAAGGCCACCACGCTTTCCTTCGGTGATGCGCAGATCAATTTCGACACCCACGAGGTTCGAGTGGGTGATGAAGACGTCCAACTCACGCAACTCGAGCTCGACCTTCTCCGCTACTTTGCCGAGAACGCTGGCCGGGTGCTGAGCCGGACCGAGCTCCTCGAACGGGTCTGGAAACTCCGCAACTACGGTAACACCCGGACGGTCGACAACTTCATCTCACGCCTCCGCCGCCGCTTCGAAGAGGACCCCAGCTCGCCGAGTCATTTCCTCTCCGTTCGCGGTGCGGGCTATAAATTCGTCAATTGAGCCACGTTTTACAGAACTATGACAAAGCGAGCGTGAACCGTGACGGTGGAAATTCGCTCCCTGCGATACTTTCGGACTCATGGAGACGAACGTTTCGGAACCGACGACCCACCAGTCGCTGAGTCGACTCGAGCAGTGGCGGCGAGCGACCATATTCGTGCTCTCGCACCTGGCGGTGTTGGGCGCCTTTTGGTCGGGGGTGACCTGGCAAGCCGTCGTTCTCTGCTTCGTGCTCTTGTTCGTTCGCGTCTGGGGGATCACCGCCGGCTATCATCGCTACTTCTCTCACCGGACGTACAAGACGAGCCGCGCGTTTCAGCTCTTTCTCGCTATGCTCGCGCAAAGCAGCTCCCAAAAAGGCGTGCTGTGGTGGGCGTCGCACCATCGCGTGCACCACAAGCTCTCCGACCAGCCGGGGGATGTCCATTCGCCCGTGCAGAACAGCTTCCTATACGCGCACGTGGGGTGGATCTTCGACGGAACGGAGGAAACCCGCTGGGACAAGATCCGCGACTTCGCCAAGTACCCGGAGCTTCGTTGGCTCAACAAGTACTGGGCTGTTCCACCGGCGGCGCTCGCGGGGGTCTCTTTTTTGATCGCCGGCTGGCCCGGCCTGTTCATCGGCTTCTTCGGAAGTACCGTCCTGCTCTGGCACAACACGTTCCTGATCAACTCTCTCACGCACGTTTGGGGCAAGAAGCGGTTCGATACGAGCGACGACAGTCGCAACAACATGCTGACCGCTGTGCTGACCCT
>JBLYYU010000552.1:0-4176 GCA_048550275.1 Polyangiales bacterium | reverse complement strand
GCTGCCTGCTTGCCCATCACGACCAGGTCCGGGCTCTCTTTGTCCACGATGGCCTTGAGGATCGTGGAGACTACACCAGCGTCGAGATTGCCCTCGTCCGCCTCGACCAGGATGCCGCGCTCGGCGCCCTTGGCGAGACCTTCACGGATGATCCGCTGGGTGTGCTCGTCATTTGGGCCGATTGAAACCAGCACGACCTCACCTACACGCGCGTTTTTCTTGGCGGCGTCTTCGGTCAATCGCAGAGCGGCTTCGAGGCTCCAGTCATCGAACGGATTCATCTTCCATTCGAGGCCTTCCGATGTGACGGCGGTGCCGTCGGCGCTCACCTTGAGCTTGCTTGCGTTGTCCGGATCCGCAACGCGCTTGATGGATACGAGGATCTTCACATTTCCTCCTCAGATCATAGAGCCGTAAAGGGCTGTTAAATGCTGAAAATCGCAGGCGATCTAGGCGCGTTTTGTGAAGCTGTCAAGGAGGGTGCCCGAAGCGGGTGGATGTCAGCCCCCCGGGGATCCGGTCTGATTCCTGTGATAAGAGATCTTGATGGGTGGGGACCGCAGAGTGAGCCGCGTGGCTCTAGTGACCGGCGGCAGTAGTGGCATCGGCTTCGAAACCGCTCGAGGCCTGAGCTCCAGGTTTGAGCGGGTGGGGATCGTCGGCCGAAACCCACAAAGGCTCGCCGCCGCCGCCGAAGAGCTGCGTTCAGGGACAAAAGGCGCCCACATCGAGACCTTCCAAGCGGATTTCTCCTCTCTGACGGACGTCCGCCGGCTTGCCGACGAGGTCAAGAAGCGTTTTCGATCGCTCGATGTGCTCGTGAACAACGCCGGGGTTTGGCACACGGAGCGCACCGTCACGAAGGATGGCTACGAGGACACGTTCGCGGTCAATCACCTCGCGCACTTCCTGTTGACTACCGAGCTGAAGGAAGCGCTCGTCGCTGCGAGATCCGCCCGCGTCGTCAATGTCTCGTCCTCGATGCATGTGCGTCCGAAGTCGCTCAACTGGGAGGATCTGATGTTCGAGCGAGGCTGGCGCGGTTTCTGGGCGTACGGCCACTCGAAGTTGGCAAACGTCATGTTCTCGAACGAGCTCTCCCGGAGATGGAAGAGTCTCGGCGTAGCATCGAACGCGCTCAACCCGGGCAACGTACGGAGTCGCATCACCCGCAACAACACGTTCCTGAACGCGCTTCATCGCTCGCCGGTGGCCCGTCTGGCGGTCATGTCGGAGAGCGACGGCGCGAAGAGCTCGCTTCACGTGGCGACCGCGCCTGAGCTCGAGGGTGTGACGGGCCGGTACTTCGACAAGGTCCGGGAGGCCAAGCCGAGCCCGCCGTCCTCGGATCGGGCTGCGGGGCGTCGACTCTGGCATGCGAGTCAGAAGCTCATCGAGATCGCACTTCGCTAGCTGAGCGAGCTCAGCGCTGGCGAAGTCCTTCGAGAAACAGGCTCGCGCAATGGCTGGCTGCTTTTCGCAAGGCCGGAGGGTCTCCCTCGCCGATCGCCCAGGTCAATAGAATCGCATCGAGAGCGCCGAACAGGCTGCGGGCCACGATGCGTGGATTGAGGTCCTTGCGAAACGCGCCGTCCTTTTGCCCGTCGCGTACGACACCGGCGATCACGTCGATGTACTGCATGAACAGAGGGGCCGCGTACTGCTTCAGCAGCCGCGACGATTGTCGGAGGTTCACGGTGATCACCTCGGCTAGGTCTCGTTGCTCCTCGAGCAGGCCGAGTTGGAGCTCGATGATCCGGCTGATGCGATCGTCGAAGCTCGCGTTCGACTCTGCGACCTCGGAGAGGATGCCGAGGAGCCGCTCAATCCCTTCTTCGAAGATCGTGATCAGGACGTCGTCCTTGTTCTTGAAGTATAGGTAGATCGTTCCGTCCGCGACGCCGGCCGCCTTGGCGATTTCGCTGACGCGGGTCGCGTAGAACCCGTTCTTGGCGAAGACCTCGATCGCCGCGGCCAAGATCCGGTCGCGCTTGTCCGGGGCCGGGCCCTTTCCCTTTTTGGATATGGAATGAACCGCCATTCATTTTTCCGGTATCACAGCCGCGGGCCGCGGGTCAAACCAGCTTTCTTGCCGGAAGGGGCACCGCCCCGTAGCTTCGAAGACGATGCTGATCGCGACGCGCCGTGAGACTTGGGTTCCGGTGTCGCTGTACGCCGAGCTCGTCGTGGACGGAGAAGTCCTGCCGGCGTTCGTGACGAGCATCGGAGAGCACGGCCTGGTGCTCGACTCGCTCTCGATCCTCTGCGACCGCCAGAGCGATACGCTTCAGCTCCAGCTCACCCTGCCGGGCGAGCCTGATCCGCTCTGGATCGCCGCTGAAGTCGTCCGCGACACACACGGCTACCTCTTCAACGATACCGCTATGCGTTTCCTAGCGATGGCGAACAGCCATTGGCGTGCCCTTCGGCGCTGGGTGCGCGTGCGCGAGCTGGTTCTGGCGACCCGTCCCGTCGGGATCCACGACGCGGCGTAAGTACGAACACCCTTCGCCAGGACTTGCTATCCTGAAAGAGGGGCCATGACGGTCAGTCTACAGAGCGAGCCACCGTCGCTTCGTCCGCGATCGGACGATGTCGGGGGCGGGGTGCGCGCAGAGACACGCCCATCGGCGAGCCCGCTTGGTGGCCGACTTCTTCCGACGGGCTCCCCTTTCGGCTGGCGCTCCCGGGAACGAGCCCTCTACGTTCAGTTCCTCACGGTGCTCTTGATGGTGATCGTGAGCTTCTCATTGGCGGTGCTGGACGGCTGGCCGTTTCTATTGCACCGGCCCGAGGACGAAGCCGCACTGCGGACCACGACCATCTTGGCCATCGGAGGTCTGGTCTTTTGGCTCGGCTTCTACCTCTGGACGCGCCTATTTCACGGTCACAACGGTGCTTCGAACTCGTGGGTTCTCGCGGCGACCATCGCGGCCCACATTCTGACCGGAACCGCGGTTTGCTACGCGCTCGGGCCGTACACGGCCGTCAGCGGTCTGCTCACCGTGGCGGCGCTTCTTCTAGGCATGGTGCTCCTAGAGCGTCGCTGGCTCTGGATCGCGGTGGTCGGCTGGCTGTTCTCGATGACTCTGATGCACTTCGCGAGCACGGCGGGCATTCTCCCGTTCCTTTCGCTCTTCGAGGCCTCGCTTCAAGGGCCCGACGTCTTGCAGGTCGCTGCGGAACGCGCGATCGCTGCAGCCCTCATCTTCATCCCGCTCGCGATCGTCACCGACCACCTGATCAGCGTGTGGCGGCAAGACGAGCTGTCTCTCTCAGAAGCGGCGCAGCTCGACTCCCTCACCGGCGCGTATACCCGCGGCTTCGCGATGTCCGTGATGGAGCGCGCCCTGACCAAAGCCAGAGCCGAGGAAGAGCCTCTAGCGGTCCTCATGCTCGACCTCGACCACTTCAAGCGCATCAACGATGCCCACGGCCATGCGCTCGGCGATCTGGTGCTCCGGCAGACGACCCGAGCGATGCAATCCACCCTCCGCGGCGGCGATATCGTGGGCCGGTTTGGAGGCGAGGAGTTCGTCGTGCTCCTGCCGGGCGCCGACCTCGTTCAGGCGATGGGGGCCGCCGAACGCTGTCGGACGGCGGTCGACAAGATGCAGATTCCAGACGCGCCATATCTATCGGTCACGGCCAGCGTGGGCGTTGCCGCGTTTCCGGAGCACGGAGAACAGCTCGATGAGCTCCTCAAGGCTTCGGACAGCGCGATGTACACCGCCAAAGCCAACGGCCGAAACCGAATCGAGTCAGCGCGGAGCTCCGTCAGATCGCTCCATGTAGTTTGATGTGCGTTGATGTGTTCTGTTCTCGATTGAGAGGCTCCGCCGGTGGCGGTCCAGGGGTCCCGGAGAGGTCTGAATTTGAGCTCTGGCGAAGCACCTCGAGCTCGACGGTTTGGTGCGCCGATTGAGCCGGGGTCGAGGCCTGCGCTGATTCCCTTGACTTCCCGATGTGCGGACCGTAGTAAAGCCGCCGCCGTCATGCTGGCGTAGCTCAATTGGTAGAGCACCGGTTTTGTAAACCGGCGGTTATGAGTTCAAGTCTCATCGCCAGCTCTACTTGCTAAAAGATGAATGACCATGGAGGGTTGCCCGAGCGGTCAAAGGGAGCAGACTGTAAATCTGCCGGCTTATGCCTACGGTGGTTCGAACCCACCACCCT
>JBLYYU010000551.1:0-5572 GCA_048550275.1 Polyangiales bacterium | reverse complement strand
TGGGACGGGCCGTTTGAAGGGCAGGCCCTCCGGCGTGCGGCCCGCCTCGCCGACCGCGTCGTCGTGGTCGTTCCCTCGGACCGAATGTCCGTCCTCGCCATGCGTGGCGTTCAGAATCGAACCGGCCGAGAACGAGGCATCGGGTACATCGTGGTCGGCCTCGCTGAAGAGTTGCGCAGCCTTCCCGACCGTGCTGGCGACGTCGACGCGTTCTGGCGAGCCTGAGCTCAGCCGTAGAGCCGAACCGTTTCCTTGCTGACCATCTCGATCGCGGATCGGCGCCCGAGCAGCCGGCTGAGGAGCGCCGAGGCGAAGCGGTTTCGACTACCGGACACCGCACTCGGCCGGCGACCAAGGTCCTCGAGCGCCTGGGCAGCCACCTCGTCGGGCGGCATCGGTCGAGCCAAGCCCTTGGTCGGGATGTCGTCGGTGATCGACTCGTAGTTGGGTGTGAGCGTCGCACCGGCAATGCAGGCGAGCACGTCGACGCCGCGCTGGCGAAGCTCGTACCAGAGCCCTTCGGCGAGAATCGTGTCGTACGCCTTGGTGGCAGCATAGTTGGCGACCATCGCCGTCCCCTGGAGTCCGCTCATCGACGACATGAGAATGATCCCCCCTTTGCCCCGTTCGGCGAATCGACGCCCGAAGGAATGGGAGAACCGCAAGGGGCCGTGAACGTTTACTTCGATCGCTTTGAAGTGTTCTTCGAGCTCGACGTCGATGAACGCGCCAATCGGAGAATACGCGGCGTTGTAGACGAATAGGCCGAGGTCCAGCTTCTCGGTTGCCGAACGCATCGCGGCGACGGCTTCCGCGGAGCCGAGGTCGAGCGGGAGCACCAGCACCTCGGCTCCATGCTGGCTACGAAGCTCGGTCGCCAAGTCTTCGAGTGGATCGGCACGGCGCGCTACCAGAACCAGATTCAAGCCACGGGCAGCCAGCTCCTTCGAGAACGCCGCGCCGATGCCCTCGGACGCCCCGGCCACGACCGCCCATGGACCGTAGCGCCGCGCGAAGTCGGTCATTCAGGCGTTCTCGGTGAAGGGCGTCTCGGTGTTGTACATTCGCTTGATGACGTAGAGCGGAAATAGGAACCACGGTGCGTTCAGCGCCAACACCAGCAGGGGAGCGGGTGTCGAGTGCGGCCCCATGAACTCCTCGCCGAGGATGATGGTGACGTTGGTAATCAGCACGGACGCCCAGATGATGCTGGGGATTCGGATCCAGTTCTTGCCCTTGGTCCAGGCGTAGATCGCGAAAACGTAGAACGGACCGAAGAAGAGCGAGTCGATCCAGATCGTCATGCGCCACCAGACCGGTCGCGCGATCAGCACGGGATCGAAGTTCCTGCCGTACCAATGGATGATGTCGACCCAGAAAGCCGGCGGCCAGAGCGGGTACTCCCAGTCGCCGCTGATGTCGGGAAGGACGATCTGCTCGACATCGACGATGTACGTGATGAGAAGGATATTGAGCCAGAAGAAGCCCAAGACGGCGATGTCGCCCTTTCGGCGAGACAGCGGGATGACGCGTTCCATTAGAGCCCTCGTTTAGCGAAGTTGCGGCGAGGGTACTCACCAAGGACGAAAAAGCTACCGCGAATCGACCGGGGGGAGCTCACTCTGCGGGAGAAAGCCCCTGCCGACCATGAAGCGGGCCATTTCAGTGAGATAGGCGCCTCGGTCCATGTGGATGATGTGACTGCCGGGGAACCAATGAATGCGGCAGCGCTTCCAGTGATCCCAGAGGATGCGAGAGTGCTTGGGTGGAGCTAGGCGATCGCCCACACCCGCTACGATCATGAGTCGCTCGGACGGCAAGACCGGCGCGTATGTCAGCGGGCAGCTCACGGCGACGAGCTTTCGAGCGTCCGCAAGCTCCATCCCCATGGTGGCCAGCGCGCCGCGCAGTAGCACGCCGATCGGTTGCCATTCCAGAACTAGGTCGGCCAATGTGACCACCGGCACGTTGGGGATGGCGAAGGCGAGTCGGTCTTCGACGCTGGCGAGCATCGACGTCGTGAAACCGCCGAGACTGAGTCCGGTCACACCGATCTGATCGGCGCCTCGTTCGCGTTTGAGCCAGTCGAAGAGAATCCTGAAATCGAAGACCGACTGTGCGACCGCTTCGTTGAGCCTCGAGGGCCCGCCGGCGAAGTAGCCGTGGCCCGAAAACGGGGAGAAGCGAGTTTGTCGCGGGCCATGAAACGGCAAGGTGAACAGCACTATGTTGCAACCCATTCGGTAGAACCAGGGAAGCGCGAAGAACCATTCGTTGATCAAATACCAATCGGCGGTGAAGCCGTGGATGGCCACGATCGTGGGACGCGGCTCGTCACCCTGGTGCCGAAGCATACGCGCATGCGCGACCCGGTTTGCGGTGTGGCGCAGGTACGGCTTGTGCTGATGCGGATTGACGGGGTGAAAAGGGCTGTCAAACGTCAGGACTTCACAGGTTCCGTCTTCCGGTTCGAACCTAGGAAACCAGCGGCCCTTCTTCGCGCGCACGCGCACGTCGCTCGGCGGTGTGGCGAAGAAGCGGGTCGGATCCGCGGACTCGGCTATCTCGGAGTAGAGCTCGGAATCGCGAATGGCCTTGCGAAGCTCGATCGGGTTGTAACCTAGCGGCAGCGCCATGCTCGAGATCATCGAGGCGCCCGCCGTGCGGAGCACCGTGTCGAAGCCAGCCGCCGCGCCTACGCGCACGCGATCCTGAAACGAGAGCTCGAACCCCTCCGGTCGGCGCGCGAAATCCCGATCGAGCTCCTCCCACCAGTGCCCCTTCGCGAGCAGCGACGGCGCGCGTGCGCAGGATTCGTGCGCGATCCGGGACACGACGGAAGAATCGTCCATCCGTTCAGCATACCGGATCGCGCCCCGAATGGCGCATTCTCGCCGCTAGCAACCAGGTTCGACCTCGAATGGCAAGGACCCCACGAGGGTGCCGTCCTGGCTCCGGAGCTCGACGCGCCAAAGCCCGGGCTTCTTGGCGTTCCGGGTGTATGCCCAGGTTCTCCAGCGCGGCGCGTTGGCGGGGACTCGGAGCTCGATACCCCCGCTCACTCCTCCGTCGGGGCCGATGAAGTGGACCAACACGCTCTTGTCTTCTTCGGTCTCGTTACTGAGCTCGACGAAGGCGAAGATTCGTTCGTCGTGGTGCCCAAACACCGACGTTGCTGCGACCGGCTCGCGGTGCTCGACGCCGGGGGCCGTCACGAGCCGCTGAACGGTGAGCCCTTCGAAGCTGTCGAGCTCAGGCTCGAAGGATTTCGGTTCGTCGGCCGGCAGATCTTCGAGCGGAGTCTGCTCCGCGAGGGCCGGCTTGGGGCTTTCGGTGACTAGCGGTTTGACGACGGCCGCCTCGATTGGCTTCGGCGCTGCGAGCGGTGCAGTTGATGCCAGAAGAGGCTGACGTGGCTTCGCTCGTTCGATGCTGCTCGACTTCACGGATTTCGAATCGCCGCAAGCTCCCGCAAATAGCAGGGCGCAAACGAAAGGAATGGCAACTATGGGCTTGATGTTCATGGGACCTCCTTCCCCTAGGCAAAGCACGCCCCGTGCCAGGCGAAATCCCTCGGGGTTTTCGCCCCATTCACGCGTGGAACGTGTCAGCGCGGACGCAGTCGTGTGTCAGCGGCCACGCTTCATGTCGCCAGTCCGGCCCGGCGGATTGCGAAACGCTGGGAACGAATCGATGCCCCGAACCTGCTGGAAATGCTCGATCGCCCAATGCACCGAAGGGAACGCCAGGTCGGTCGCGGGTAAGTCGCCGAAGTCGAACAGCCCGACTTCTTGGCTCTCAATTCCGGCGGAGACTTCCGGAGAAGTGAGGCGCGCTCGGTAGAAGAGCTGGAGCTGACTGATGTGGCTCAAGCTATACACCGCGAGGAGGTCGATGATTTCGAGCTGCGCGCATGCTTCTTCCCAGGCTTCGCGAATGGCGCCGTCTTCAGGCGTTTCGTCCATCTCCATGAAGCCCGCGGGCAAGGTCCAGTAGCCGAGCCGCGGCTCGATTGCGCGCTTGCACATCAGCAACTTGTCTTCCCAAGTCGCGACGACACCGACGACGACCTTTGGGTTCTCGTAGGCGACGTACTCGCAGTCCGGACAGACGAGCCGCTGGCGGTTGTCGCCCAAGGGCACTTTGCGAACGCGTGGACCTTTGTCTCGCTCCGTCATGTTCCGATCGAGCCTTCGGGTTCGTACCACGCAGACCGGAATCGGGCTACGGAGAGACGCTCTGCTCTGCGGGACCCGCTAGGCGTAGAAGGTCCGGCCCTGGGCTGCCATATCGCGCAGTAGCTTCGGCGGCTCGAAGCGATCGCCGTACCGCGCGCGAAGCTCGTCCGCATCGCGGACGAAATTCTCGAGGCCGTAGTTGTCGATGTAGGTGAACGGGCCGCCGGTGAAAGCCGGGAAACCCACGGCCATGATGACTCCGACATCTCCGTCGCGGACGTCACTGATCACACCCTGCTCGAGGCAACGAGCGGCTTCCAGACACTGCACGAACTGGTAACGGCGCTTGACGATGTCCACGCCCGGCTGCTCCTTGGCGTCTTCGATCCAACGGCTCATCGCCGAACCGAGCTCCGGCCAGAGGTTCTTCCTGCCTTCGTGGTAGTCGTAGAAGCCCCCTGCCGTCCGCGGGGCCCCGTCCTCCTTGGGTGGAGGATACGCGCCCCAGCGATCGTGGTCCTCGATGAGAGATGCGATGATCGCTTGTGCCGGCGACGGTTCCCAGTTCTTCCCCGCCGCGGCGGCGTCTTTTTCGGACTGCTTGGCTACCTTGTACATCGTACCGAGGCCGACCTGATCGGAGATGCCGAGCGGTGGCATTGGCATACCGGCTGCCTTGGCGGCGTTCTCGATTAGCGCAGGCTTCACACCCTCCACCAAGAGGTGGTTTCCTTCCGAAATGAACGTTCCGAAGACTCTGCTGGTGTAGAAGCCCGGGCTGTCGTTGACGACGATGCCGGCCTTCTTGATCTTGAGAATGTAGTCCCAAGCCTTCGCCAGAGTTTCCTCTGATGTCTCCTTGCCGACGACGATCTCGACCATCTGCATCCGCTCGACTGGCGAGAAGAAGTGAAGCCCGATGAAGTTCTTCGGTCGGCTCGACGCCTTCGCGAGGTCGGTGATCGGAAGTCCGGAGGTATTCGAGGCAAAGATCGCGTCGTCGCCGAGTTGTTCGTCGGTCGCCTTCGTGACCTTTGCCTTGATCTCGCGATCCTCGAAGACCGCTTCGACGACGACGTCGCAGCCCTTGAAGTCGCTGTAGTCCTCGCTTGCTTGAATCCGGCTCAGAATCGCCTCGACTCTATCTGGCGTCGTGCGGCCCTTCTGAAGACGCCGGTCGAGTGTCTTCGCAACCTTGTCCTTGCCCCGCTGAGCGCTGGCGAGATCGCGATCGAGCAGCACTACGTCGATTTTCGCCTTCGCCGATACGTGCGCGATGCCCTGCCCCATCAGCCCCGCACCGATGATTCCGACCTTCTTCACGTCGAAGCGCGGCACGTCCTTGGGACGGCGCGCGCCCTTCTGACATTCCTGGAGGCTGAAGAACAGCGTGC
>JBLYYU010000550.1:0-4828 GCA_048550275.1 Polyangiales bacterium | reverse complement strand
GCGGCCTTCGGGGCGGACGGCTCTCCCAAGAAGGCGGCGACCGGCGTCGCCAAGAAGCACGGCGTCGAGGTCGGCGCCCTCAGCAGGCAGGCGACCGAAAAAGGGGTCTACGTCAGCGTCCGGGTGCACGAGACCGGCAAGCCGACCAGCGAGGTGCTCGCCGAAATCCTGCCGACGCTCTGCCAGCGGATCAGTTTTCCGAAGTCGATGCGCTGGGGTCCCGGCGAGATCGCCTTCGGACGCCCCATTCATTGGATCGTGTCGCTCCTCGGCGCCGATGTGATCGGCTTCGAGTTCGCGGGCATCCAAGCCGGACGCGAGACGCGCGGGCACCGCTTCCTCGCGCCGGCTAGCTTCGATCTCGACGAGGCGGCCAGGTACGAACGGGCGCTCGAAGGCGCTAGGGTGATCGTCGATATCGATCGACGGAAGCGCCGCATGATGGACGGGCTGCTTGCCTCTGCGAAGTCCCTCGGCGGCGTTCTCGAACCCGATGCGTTCCTTGCCGACGAATGTGTTTCCCTGGTTGAGGAACCGTTCAGCGTGCCTGGGAGCTTCGACGAGTCGTTTCTCGAGTTGCCGGACACCGTCGTGATCTCGGTCATGCGCGATCACCAGCGCTACTTCGCGGTCCGCGCGTCCGAAGGCGGCGCGCTGCTTCCCTCTTATTTGAACGTGGTCAACACCGCCGAAGACCCGGAGACGATCGCCAAGGGCAACGACAGGGTCCTGCGAGCGCGACTCGCCGACGCCCGTTTCTTCGTCGAAGAAGATCGCAAGGCGCCGCTCGCCAACCGGCTGAGCAAGCTCGAATCTGTCGTCTTCCAATCGAAGCTCGGCACCATGGGCGCCAAGGTGCGGCGACTTCAGGCCAACGCCCGCGCGCTGGCGGAACGATGTGGCGCCGACCCGAACGCCTGCGACGAAGCGGCGCGGCTCTGCAAAGCCGACCTCGAGACCCTCATCGTCTACGAGTTCCCAGAGCTTCAGGGGGAGATGGGCCGATGGTACGCGCTTCGCGAAGGGATGGACGCGGCGGTCGCCGATGCGATTCGCGACCACTATCGACCGCAGGGTGCGGACGACGGCGTTCCCGGCCAAGCGGTGGGTGCTGTCGTCGCGATCGCCGACCGCATCGACACACTGGTGGGCTGTTTCGGCATCGGCCTCGTCCCGAGCGGCTCGGCCGACCCCTTCGCGCTCCGTCGCGCCGCGCTCGGAATCATCCGCATCGCCCTCGAAGGCCCGATCGATGTCGACCTTCGCTGGCTGGTCGACCAGGGCTACGAAGCCTACACGGGCGACGCGAAGCTCGCTCCAGCTGATGAGCTCCGCGGCTCGCTCGACGCATTCTTCCGCGGACGCATTCGGGCCATGCTCAAGGACTCCTACGGCGGCGACGTCGTCGACGCCTGCCTCGGAGCTTGGGACGGAACCTCGGTTCGGGACCTTCGAAGCCGAATCGAGGCGGTGTCCGAGCTCGGGAACGAACCGGAGTTCGAAGCTCTTGCCGTCGCGTTCAAGCGGGCATTCAACATCACGAAGGAAAGCGGCCGCGGCCCGTTCGACTCCAAGCTGCTCGAGGCCGGCGCGGAGACGGCACTCGCTGAACGATTCGGGACCGTGCGGGATCAGATCCGCACGGCGACCGGCGAACGCCGCTACGGCGACGCTCTCAAGCTCGTCGCTAAGGAGCTCGGCGCCCCCATCGACCGGTACTTCGAAGAGGTGTTCGTGATGGTCGACGATGCAAAGGTGCGGGAGAACCGCCTGCGTTTGCTCGGCGAAATCGCCGACGCCGTCAACGGCATTGCGCATTTCCACCAGCTCGGGACAAAGTTGCAGCGCCGTGACCCTTCTGTACCCGCTTGACGCCGCGCTCAGCTCCGACCTTCGACCGCGGCTGCTCGGGACGAAGGCGGCCGGACTTCACGAGATGACCGCGCTCGGAATTCCCGTTCCACCGGGGTTCACGATCACGACGGAAGTCGGACGAAGCTATCGCACGACGGGCCAGCTCCCGGATGAGTTACGGCCGGCGATAGACGGCGCACTCCGGGGCATCGAGCAAGCACTCGGCAGAGGCTTCGGCGATGCGAACGATCCATTGCTCTTGTCGATCCGTTCCGGCGCAGAGGTCTCGATGCCCGGAATGATGGACTCGGTTCTCAACATCGGGCTCAGCGAACGGACGCTTCCGGGGCTCGTCAAGCAGCGAGGCGACGAACGCTTCGCGCTGGACGCCTACCGACGAGTCCTCCAGATGTACGGAAGCGTCGTTCGCGGCGTGCGCGCGGACCGTTTTCAGTTCCTGCTCGGCGAGACCAAGAGCAAGCTGGGGCGACCGCGGATGCTCGATTCCGAGTTGTCGGCGCAGGCGCTCGAAGGGCTCATCGAATCGTACCTTTCCCTGATCGAGGAAGCGTCTGGCACGCCGTTTCCACAGGACGTGCACGTCCAGCTCTGGGATGCCATCGGTGCGGTCTTCTCCTCTTGGGACAATCATCGCGCAGTGCGCTACCGGCGAATGCAGTGCATCGACGACGCGATCGGCACGGCCTGCACGGTGCAAGCCATGGTGTTTGGCAACACGGGGGCGAAGAGCGGCTCCGGCGTTGCGTTCACCCGAAACCCATCGAGCGGGGAACCGACGCTCTACGGCGAGTTCTTACCGAATGCACAGGGCGAAGACGTCGTCGCCGGACTCCGTACACCGGTTGCGCTGACCGCGAACGCCGCAGCACCCGGAAAGGAAGCGTCCAGCCTCGAAGCATCGATACCCGAGGCGTTCGAAGCGATCTCCTCGTACTGCGACCGACTCGAACGCCACTTCGGCGACATGCAGGACATCGAGTTCACGATCGACGAAGGCCAGCCGTATCTATTGCAGACGCGCCGCGCGAAGCGCACCGCCTTCGCCGCCGTTCGCGTCGCGGTCGACATGGTCCACGAAGGAGTGCTCAGCGAGGAAGAGGCTCTGCTTCGCGTAGACGCGCGATCACTCGAGCAGTTGCTCCGAGCCCGCCTACCGGCGAAGTCCGAGCTCAGCGCAAACGGCATCGAGTCGCTCGCCTCCGGCTTGCCAGCGAGCCCCGGCGCTGCATCCGGCCGTATCGTTTTCGACGCCGACGAAGCGGTTCGCCTAGCGTCCGAGGGCCAGGAGGTCGTCTTGGTCCGGCAGGAGACCAGCGCCGACGACATTCATGGCATGAAGGCGGCCAACGGCGTGCTGACGGCCGCCGGAGGCATGACCTCTCACGCGGCGGTCGTAGCCCGTGGCCTCGGGAAGTGCTGCGTCGTCGGCTGTGCGGATCTCCAGATCGACTTCGTTGCCGGCACCGTCCACGTCGTCGGCTCTGCTTCTACCGAACCGCTCCGAGAAGGCGACCTGCTCACCCTCGACGGCTCCACCGGAAGTGTGTTCGCCGGAGCCCTCGACCTCGTGGCATCTGCGACTGTCGAGGAGCTCGGTGATCTCATGCGTTGGGCGGACCGAATTCGCCGGATGCGCGTCTACGCAGAAGCCGACACTCCACAAGCTGCTCGCGCGGCCCTGAGTTACGGCGCCGAAGGCGTAGGGCTATGCCGCACCGAGCGCATGTTCTTCGCGCAGGATCGGCTCTTCGCCATGCGCTGCGCGCTGCTGGCGATCGAAGACGAGCAGCGCCGCCATTGGCTCGGGGAGCTCGAGCGGGCGCAACGCGACGACTTCGTGGCGATCTTCCAAGCGATGGATGGCCGACCGGTGACGATCCGATTGCTCGATCGAGCGCTCCAGGAATTCCTGCCGAACGAAACCGAACCCCTCGAAGCGATCGCCGAGGCGCTCGACCTCGAGCTCGACGAGGTGAGCAACGCGGCCGCGCGACATCACGAATCGAATCCCGCATTCGGTCACCGCGGAATTCGTGCAGGCCTCACCGTCCCTGGCCTCTACGACATGCAGCTTCGAGCCATGCTCTTCGCAGCGCGCGACTGCGTCGAGCAGGGCCTGGCCGTCGAACTCGAGATTCTGATCCCGATGGTCGCATTCGCGTCCGAAATCGAATCCCTGCGCGGAGCCCTCGACCAGGTGCACGGGCAGGTCTTCGATGAACCAGCCAAGGGATTCAGCTGCCGACTCGGCGCGATGGTCGAGCTCCCGCGCGCCTGCCTCATCGCGGGGCAGCTCGCCGAGCACGTCGAGTTCTTCTCGTTCGGCGGGAACGACCTGACGCAGACAACTCTCGGAGTCAGTCGAGAGGATGCGAGCCGCTTCCTACCAGCCTACCGCAACCAGCTGCGCCTGCTCGCCGAAGACCCGTTCGCTCACCTCGACGCGCGTGTCGCCGAGCTCATCCGAATCGCGCTCGAGCGCGGCAAAGCGGCCCGGCCAGAGCTCAGGGCAGGCCTCTGCGGGGACCAGGGGGGCAGCCCAGCCTCGGTCGAGACCTGCGAGAAGCTCGGGCTCGATTTCGTCTCCGCACCCCTGGCGCAGCTCCCTGGGGCCCGATTAGCGGCCGCCCAGGCCCGACTTCGCTGAGAATTCTCGCTGATCCGCCTTTTTCCGGGCCTTCGTGCTTGATAGAAGCCGCCCGCCGTGTTGCAATGTACACACCTAGAATATTGCGATGACGCTGTATGCGCGATAGTACGAGAACCATAGATGGCTCGGTCGGGAACCTTTCCCCCGCGAGCCCGCCGCGCGTGGCCGAAGGGCTACTCGGGCAGACAGTCGACGAACGCTATCGCGTGGAGTCGCTGATCGGCGAGGGCGGCATGGGGCTCGTGTACCGAGTCCGGCACACTCGCCTGAACAAGTTGCTCGCAATGAAGGTCCTCCGCCGCG
>JBLYYU010000549.1:0-3852 GCA_048550275.1 Polyangiales bacterium | reverse complement strand
CGATGGAGCGGGCACTTCCGAGCGAAGGGACAGCAAGATGCGTGGTTTGATTTTCAACCCGCTCGCTTCGGCGCTTGCTGTCGGTTGCACCTACACGAAGGAAAACGATCCTCCCCAGGCGGTGGAGGTAACGGAGACCTACACCGAGGGCGCGGAGGTTCCACCGCCGCCAGAGGCCAAGAAGGCCGAGGCGGTTCGCGACGTTCGCTGGTGGCGCATGATGGGCGACACCACCCTCACTGCGCTCATCGACGAAGCCCTACGCCGCAACCAAGGCGTACGCGCAGGTTGGGCGAGAGTGCGTCAGGCCCGGTACATTGCTAACCAGGTGCGGGCTGCCCGTATGCCTCAGATCGGCCTTCAGGGAGGCTACGACATCGGCAGGGAGATCCAGGTTTTCGGCGAGTTCGAGTTTCAGAACGCCGGTGGGTCAATCCCAATATCGTATGAGGTCGATCTCTTTGCTCGACGCGCGCGTGAACACCAAGGAGCCAAGCTCGACGCAGAAGCCGCGCGCCTCGACCAAGAGTCCCTTGCCATCACGATCTCCGCGGAGGTCGCAGAGGCCTGGTTCGATTCCATCAACGCACGCATCGAAGTTTCGGTCGTCCAAGAGCAGCTCGAAACCGACCTGCGATTCCTCGAGCTCGTCGAGCTTCGATACCGCGAGGGCCTGAACTCCGCCGTCGACGTCCATCAGCAACGGCAACGCGTCGCCAGCCAGCGGGCGCTCCTCGCGCTGGCTGACGCACAGACCGATCTGACCGACCAACGCCTCTCTGTGTTGTTGGGCGAAGCTCCCGGGCGACGCTTTCCGGTCGAGGGCAAGGTGCTGCCGGACATCGGACCCACCCCCGACATCGAGGCCCCGGCGAGCCTCCTCGAGGCCCGCCCAGATATCAAGGCCGTCCAGAAACGCGTCGAAGCAGAGGACCGCCGTGTCGCAGCGACAGTCGGTGCGCGATTGCCCGTGATCACACTGAACTTCACGCCGGGGTACAAATGGCTCCAGTTCACGGGCGAAGATCGAGACCCCACGAGCCCCACGGTCGGGCAGGACGTCACTTCGACCGCCAACGGAGTGGTCTGGCGTGCAGGCGCCCAGCTCTCGGTGCCCATTTTCGACGGCATCGCCGGCTGGTCCGCGATCAAGGCGCAGCGCGCCGTGCTCGACCAGCTCATGGAGCGATACGCCGAGACCATTCTCACAGGCCTGATCGAGGTCGAAAGCACCCTGACCCTCGAGCGCCAAGAACGCCTCCGCATCCAGTACCTCGAAGATGAGTTCCGGCTGGCGAACATCACCCTCGAGGCGACCCGTGATCGCTACCGCGCCGGCCTCAGCGACTTCTTGCCCGTCCTGACCGCGCTGGCGACCCGGCAACGCTCCGAGCTTCAGCTCGTCGCGGCACGCCGACAACTGGTTTCGTATCGAGTCCAGCTCTATCGCGCCCTTGGGGGGGCCTGGCCTGAAGAATTTGGAGAGCCCGAAGATGAGTAAGCGAAGTGAGCGTCGCCTCAAATGGGGCCTGTCGATAGGCGTCCTTGTCGCGGCCGTGCTGGTCGCGGCGGGTTTCTACGTCACCAAGGCGGAACCGCCACGCGCGGAGAAGCCTTTGCAGGGAACCCTCGTCGACGTGATCGAGGTCAGCACCGGCCGGCACGAGGTCGACCTGCACGCCAAGGGCACCGTCGTGCCCGCGAAGGAAATCGTCTTGCAGCCCGAGCTCGGCGGCCGGGTCATCTGGCAGAGCACGGAGCTGGTCGCAGGCGGTCGTTTCAAGATTGGCCAACCGATCCTTCGTATCGATGCCCGCGACTACCAACTCGCCGTCGAGTCGTTTCGCTCTCAGGTGAACCAGGCCAAGCTCGAAATGCGGATCGAGAAGCGTCGCGGCGAAGTCGCCAAGCGCGAATGGGACTCCTTCGGCGAGATGGACGTCACCGACGAGCAGCGCGCCCTCGCCCAGCGTGAGCCTCAGCTTGAATCCACCCGGCTCGCGCTGAAGGCGGCCCAGAGCGCGCTCAGGAAGGCGCAGCTCGACCTCACGAGGACCACCCTCCGGGCCCCGTTCAACGCGATGGTGGTCAGCGAGGACGTCGACACGGGCCAGTTGATCAATCCGCAGGCGCCCGTGGCGCGGCTCGTAGGCACCGACGAGTACCATGTGCAGGTCTCGGTCCCGGTCGCCTCGTTGCGAACGGCTCGCGCTCGCAACGAAGACGCTCCCGGCTCTGAGACCACGATCATCCAGAGAGTCGGCCAGGAGACGATCGAGCGTCGCGGCGAGGTGATTCGTCAGCTTCCCGACCTCGATCCGGGCGGAGCGATGGCACGAGTCCTCGTCAACATCGAGAACCCGCTCGGTAAACGGGGCGATCTGCCCTTGCTCCTCGGCTCGTTCGTCGACGTGGTGATTGGAGCGCTGCCGATCGAGGACGCGATCCGACTGCCTCGAGTCGCCCTGCGGAACGGTCGCAACGTCTACGTCATGAACGACCGGAACATGCTCGAGGTCCGGGAGGTCCAGATCGCGTGGGCCGAGCCCGACGCCGTGATCATCACCGACGGCCTCCGTTCGAACGAGCGCGTGGTCACGAGCCGCATCGCGACGCCGGTGCCGAACATGCTGCTGCGCACACTGGCGCCTGAATCGGAGGCCGCGCCCGCCGAGCCGAGCGCTCCTGCAGCCCAAGCCACGCCATGAACGAACGCAGCGAATTCGATCCCAGCAACGAGCGCGGCCCGATCGCTTGGACGGCCAAGAACTCCGTCGCGGCAAACGTCTTGATGCTGATCCTAATCGTCGGGGGAATCGTCACCCTGATCTCGGGCATCAAGCAGGAGGTCTTTCCGGAGGTAGAGCTCGACGTCGTCTCCATCATGGTCATCTATCCGGGCGCGAGCCCCGCGGAGGTCGAGCAGGCGGTCGTGCTGGCCGTCGAAGAGTCCGTACGCGGCATCGACGGGGTGAAGAAGGTGACCTCGTCGGCCAGAGAGGGTCAGGCGACCACATTCGTCGAGCTGATATTGAACAGCGACAAGGATCGAGCGCTCAACGACGTGAAGAGCGCCATCGATCGAATCACCTCGTTCCCTGAAGACGTCGAGCGCCCGACAGTCAGTCTGCTCTCGAACAGGCAGCAGGTGATCTCGCTCGTCCTCTACGGCGACGTCAACGAAGCGACGCTACGCGCGATTGGGGAGAACAGCCGCCGTGAGCTCCTCCAAGACCCGCGCATCACCTACGTCGAGCTCTCGGGTATACGTCCACTCGAGATCAGCATCGAAGTGCCCCAGGCGGAGCTACGCAAGTACGGGCTGACCATCGACGAGGTGGCAGCGCGTGTCCGCGCGGCCTCGGTCGAGCTACCGGGCGGCGGCGTGAAGACACAGGCCGGCGAGGTGCTTCTCCGCACGACGGAACGTCGTGATCGCGGAAACGAGTTCGGCGACATCGTTCTCCTCAGCCAGCCCGACGGCTCACAGGTCCGCGTTCGCGACGTCGCTACCGTCCGAGATGGCTTCCGCGAAGTCGACAAGGAGGCCACCTACAACGGCAAGCCAGCGGTCATGATCAACGTGTTCCGCGTCGGCGCCGAGACTCCGCTCACGGTCGCCGCCGCTGCCAAAGAGTACGTCGCTGTGCTCCAAGAACGGCTCCCAGGGGGCATGCACGCGGCGACCTGGTTCGATACCGCGGAGATGTACGAGGGACGCCTCTCCCTGCTGATGCGGAACGCGCGCATCGGTCTCGTCCTCGTCTTGCTCACGCTCGCGCTTTTTCTCGAAGCTCGGCTGGCGTTCTGGGTCACGCTCGGCATTCCAATTTCGTTCGCTGGCTCGCTGCT
>JBLYYU010000548.1:0-3333 GCA_048550275.1 Polyangiales bacterium | reverse complement strand
TGGTCTCGCCGTAGATCACCGTGCCCTTGTCGGTGATTCGCGGCGCGGTCGGGGCACCACGCTCGGGGGCCTTCTCCCATTGGACCTCGCGTGTTCGCAGGTCGAGGAGCGATACGCCCCGCTTGGCCGATGTGATGACGAGCATGCGCCCGGCGGTGGCGACCCCTGTGACGCCGGTGAAGGTCCCGTCTCGCCATTCTACGGTGCCGCTGCGGGCGTTCAGCGCATAGAGCCCCGCGGTGAACGACGCGACGTACAGGACGCCGGCGCGCAGAACCGGCGTCGTATCAACGTCGAGGAATTGCGGGACGTTGCCCGGACGAAGCTCGACGTCCAGTGAGGTTTCGATCTCCCAGAACAAGCGACCATCCGCCGGGTCGATGGCGGCCACGGCGCCGTCGGTGAAGGCGGCGAACAGCCGTCCGTCTTCGAGCAACATGCCCGCGTGCCCTGCGATGGTGATCTCGTCGACGGGCTCTTTTTCGTAGGTCCAGAGAACGCGGCCGTCGTCGCGCGCTAGGGCGGTCACGGTGTCGTTCTCGGCGACGACATAGACCGCCACGTCGCTAAGCACCGGCTGGGTGCGGACCGCGCCGATGAGCTTGGTCCGCCACTTCGGCTTGCCGTCGGGCGTGAGCGCGTGCACCGTTCCGTCGACCGCCGGGAAGTAAACCTCGCCGGTCGGCATGTCTACGGCCGGCTGCGATTCGATTTGCGCACCTGCGTCGTAGAAGAACAAGCGACGGCCATTGAGCGCGAACGCGAACAGGTTGCCCTCGCTAGTGCCGACGTAGACGCGCCCGCGCTTGGTGTCGAACTCGGCGCTTGCGAGCTCGACCGGCAAGTAGCGGGCCTCCGTTCGGTCGGTGAGCTGTTTCGACCAACGAACGCTGAAACCGCCCTCACCTGGGGGCGCGTGCGAGTCCCCTTCCTCGACCCAACCAAACTGGTCGGCGTTGGTCGCAGGCGCGCCGGCGGCGCCACAGCCTGGGACCGCGAGCAACGAGGCCGCAACGGCGAGAACAGCGGCGAAGCGTAGATGCATCGTTTGCAGGGCTACTCGTTCGAGGGCTGCTGCTGAAGCATTTGGTTCATGCGGCGAACGAGCTCCTCGGCCTGGCGTGGGTCCGTGCCGGCCGCTGGCGCCAGGCTCGGGTCGAGCAAGGCGAGCCGCGCTTCGGTCTGTTCCTGCGTGTAAGGCAATGCGGGAGCGTCCGCTTCCTTGAGCTCGTTCAGAACCCAGTCGAACTTCGTCTTGGCTTCTTCGAGCTTACCCTGCGCCGTCAGGATGCGTCCCTGATGGTACCCGGCGATCGGACCGATAGTCCGGTCGAGCTCGCGCAGTACGTCCAGCTGCTCGAGGGCCTGGTCGTACGACTTCTCAGCCTCGAGGGCGTAGCTGATCCCTTCAAGCGCGGCCCAGCGGACTGTTTCATCGTCGCTCGCGTCGATCGCGGCTTGGTAGGCGGCGCTGGCCGCTTCCCATTCGCCCTGTGCGTAGAGCGCGCGGCCTTCTCCGAGCCGCGCCCAGGCCGCGGCCGGCGTCTTCGCGTGAGCGTCGGCAACCGCCGCGAACGCTGCCGCTTGCGCTGCCGCGTCGTCCGCATCGCTCTCGAGAACCTCCGTGAGCGCCGAACCCGCCGTCGCGTTCTGGCCTCGACTCATGGTCGACCAGCCGATGCCGATCGCTGCGACCAAGAGCACGCCACCGGCGACCAGTCCGAGGGGCTTTAGGTTGTCGGCCAACCAGTCTTTGGCGACGGCGGCCTGAGCGATCGCCTTTTCTTCGACGAGATCAGCGTCGCGTCCGCGCTGTGCCGCCTTGCGAGCCGCTTTGGCGGCCTGCTGTGCGGCGAGTCGCTCGCCGGCAGTGCGCGGCGCTTGATTTTCGTTTTCGGCGGGGTCGTTGGCCAAGGCTTCCTCCAAAAGACCGGGAAAACCCGGCAAATCGCGTCGGCACTATACACGCGGCCCCTGCCCAGTCAACGTAGCCTCGCGCCGGGCTCGCGGGCCGTGCTAGAGCGCTCCCTGTGCGTCGCCTCGTCTGGATTTGCGCAAGCCTGGCCGCGCTTCTGTTGTCGGTTCCGTCGACGGTTCGGGCCTACGAAGACCAGGCGACCCTCGGTTTGGCGATCGGTTATGCGGGCAACCCAGGGAGCGACACCCTACCACGCAACGGAGTCGACTTCGGCTTGAGTGCGGGCGTCGGTCTAGGGGACGCATGGAGCATTCAGGGACTCCTCAGCTACAACCTGTTCCCCGACGAACGACCCGTGCACCTCGGCATCGCCGGGCTCGAGACGGTCTACGCGCTCGACATCGTACGCTTCGTCCCGCTGATCGGGTTTGGAGTCGATGGCCTACTCACGGTTCGCGAGCGGGCTAGCCGAGGCGATTTCGCCCTTCACGTCTTGTTGGGTGTCGACTACCTCATCAACCCGCGCTGGTCGATCGGCGCGGACGTGCGCGGCTTCTGGGTCGCGACCAACGCTCGGAGCCCGCTCGACCCTTTCATCGTGACGGCGGCCCTCCGGGTAGGCCTCCGTTTCGACCTCGACTGAGTCATCGAGCTCGCCCGGCTCGTACGGGCGCTGCCAGATTCGTATGGGTTCGAACGACGTGATCGCGCTGACGGCCAGCCCGAGCACCACGAGGGCGCCGGCTCGAACCGACGATGCTTCGAAGCCCCTACCCACCGCCTAACTTCGGCCGCGGCTCGCCGCGGTTGCGTCGTCCGTCGGCCTAGCTGGAGGCCTTGTCGAGCTCGAAACCGTCGTGGAGGACGGCAACCGCCTTGTCCGCGTGGTCTGCCCCGATCAGGCAGGATGTCTTGATTTCACTCGTGCTGATCGCCTGGATGTTGATTCCGTTGTCGGCGAGCAGGCGGAACATGCGGGCAGCGATGCCGGCGTGATTCCGCATCCCGACACCCACGATCGAAACCTTGGCCACCTCGTCGTCTCGGACCACGCCCTCCGCGTCGACGCTGGCGACGATCTGGTTTGCGACCCGTTCGGCGTCCTCGGCATCTTCGCGGCTGACCGTGAAAGTCAGATCGGTGTGGCCGGCTTTCGACACGTTCTGGATGATCATGTCCACCGAGATGTTCGCCTCGGCGAGCGGTTCGAACACGCTGGCGACCACACCTGGATGGTCAGGCAGCGCGCGCACCGTCAGCTTGACGGTCTTCTTGTCGGCGGCGACGCCGGCGACGATGACTTTTTCGAGCAGGTTTGCTTCGTCGGTCACGATCGTTCCCTCCTCTTTCGAGAAACTCGAGCGCACGTGCAGTGGCATTCGGTGCTTCATTGCGAGCTCGACCGAACGAATCTG
>JBLYYU010000547.1:0-13055 GCA_048550275.1 Polyangiales bacterium | reverse complement strand
TGCTGCGCAACGATGCCTTCGAGTGAATCGGCCAACATGCCTCGAATCTGCGGTTGCTGGCTTGCCGGAAACGCGTTGACGAAACGGTCGATGGTCGCTGGTGCCGAATTGGTGTGCACCGTGGCAAATATCAAGATGCCAAAGCTGGCTAGCTGGAGGGCCATTTGCATCGTTTCGCGGCCGCGAAGCTCGCCGACGAGGATCACGTCCGCATTCTCCCGCCCCGCGCTTCGAATCGCGTCGGCGAACGTGGGCGTATGATCGCCAACCTCTCGGTGCGTGATCTGACACTTCCGCGGTGTGTGAACGAACTCCACCGGGTCCTCGATGGTGAGGATGTGCCCTTCCCGTGTGCGGTTGATGTGGTCGAGCATCGCCGCAAGCGTCGTGCTCTTTCCGCTCCCCGTCGGACCGGTCACCAGTACGAGTCCCGATCGTTTCTCCGCGAGATCGATTGCCGCGTGGGGCAAGCCGAGCTGCTCCGCTGTGAGGATCTCGCTTGGAATCGTCCGAAAAACAGCGCCCGGTCCGGTGGTTTTGTACAAGTAGTTCGCGCGGAAGCGCGCCTTGTCCTCGTATCCGTACGCGAAATCGAGATCGCGGTACGCGTGGAAATACGTGCGTCGGTCCTCGTTGATGATCTCGTCCATCAGTCGAACGATCGTCGGATGGTCCAAGGGCTCATTCGCGATCGCCTTGAGCTCTCCCTTTGCCCGGATCATCGGCGGGTAGCCGATCGATAAATGAAGGTCAGACCCACCCTCTTCGAGCAGCACATCAAAATATCGATCGAGAGCAGGCATCGCTCACTTCTCCTTCTTGGAAAACAGGTTTCGCATCGTCCCCTTCGCGGGTCGGTCACCCGGCTGAGCGGCCTGCGCTTTGGAGCTTGGAGTCGCCTGGTCGATCGCTCGGGCATCGTCCGCGTATGCCTTGGCGGTCTCGACTGAGATGACCCCCTCGGACAGGAGCCCGTTCAAGGAGTCCTCGATGCGAATCATGCCGAACCCGCGGCCTCGCTGGAGTAGGCTCGGAAGCTGAAACAGCTTGTCGTCGCGGATCAGCGTCCACAACGCCATGCCGCCAGTGAGCAGCTCCGCGGCTACGACACGTCCGTTTCCGTCCTTTCGTGGAACCAGCCGTTGGCTCACGACGAACTTGAGGACCCCGGCCAGCGTGGCGCGGACCTGAGACTGGTCATCCGGCGGGAACATGTCGATCAGCCTGTCGATCGTGCTCGCTCCGGACGGCGTGCTCATGGTTGCGAACACCAAGTGGCCGGTTTCCGCTGCTTCAAGCGCTTTTTCGACGGTCTCGCGGTCACGCAGCTCGCCTATGGCGATTACGTCCGGATCTTCGCGGAGCGAACCCTTCAAGGCGGCGTGGAAGCTCTTCGTATGAATACCGACTTCGCGCTGGCTGATGATCGCTTTCTTGATTGGATGCATCACCTCGACCGGGTCTTCGACCGTGATGATGTGGACGCTCCGCTCGCTGTTGAACAGATCGACCAACGCGGACAGAGTCGTGGTCTTCCCCGCTCCGTTGGGGCCGGACACGACAACCAAGCCCTGATGGTAGTTGAGCATCTGACGCAGCTCATGCGGAAGTCCCAGCGAATCCAGCGTCGGCGGCTCGGCCATGATCAGCCGAAAGCAACCCTTGACCCCGCTCCGCTGCTTGTTGACGTTGACGCGCAGGCGGCCGACACCCTCGAGCTGGCAGGCGAAATCCGCGTATCCCAGCTCTTCGTACTGCCGGGCGTTTCGCTCATTCAGCAATGGCATGATCATCGCGCACGCCTGCTCCTCCGAGAGGGCTGGACCACTGGGCACTAGCTTCCCGCCGCAACGAACTCTCGGGGGCTCCCCAGCCATGATGTGAACGTCGCTTGCAGACTGATCGCGCGCTTGTTTTAGAATCTCCCGAAGAGCGGGCGGGGCCTTGATCGGAAGATCGGCCCGGACGAAGTCGGCCAGCGGGGAGGCCTCGGGCTGAGGCCGATAGGAGACCCGGGGTTGCTGGGGCTGCTGGACCGCCGGTGCGCGCGCGGCCACGGGAGCCGCACCGAGAGCAGGCGCGACTACTCCAACTGGCGCCGCTACCGCCGCAGACGCTGCGACCCCCACAGGACTCGCAACAGCGCGACCCGCGGAGACAGCAGCGTGATCCTTCGGCGGCATCGGCGGAGGCTCATACGAAGGGGCTGCTTGCTTCTGCTCCACCGCGTTTGCCGGAACCGAGGCACCGATCGGAGCCATCTGCTCGTTGGGCGCGGACGGCAAGACGGTATCGTGGCCGGCGCGGCGTACGCGCAACAGGAGCATCTCGCCGGACCGGATGACGGTCGCGATGTATTCAATCCCGGCGATGAGAGTCGAGGTTGGAGGCGAGGCTCCATCGTCGACTGGAACGAGACCATGGAGCGGCGTGTTGCTGACCAACTTCAGGATGTGGCTTGCCGACATTGGCTCTCTGGTCACTGGCCGCGGCTTGCCCTTCTTCTTCGCGGTTGCCGCCGCTCCGCTCTGGAAGACGAGCTCGGTCACATCACCTCGATCGAGGTACTGAAGGAATTCTTGAAGCCCACTCACGGATACAATATTAACGTAAGTTTTCACTGTTAGACAAATCACACCGGCCGTTTTTAATGGATTTGTCCTACAGTTCCTGTGTGGACGGAAATTCAACAAAACCGTTGGTTTGACAGCCCTGCGGACCCGTTGCTAGCGTTTTGTGTTCTGAAAGGGAGCTTTGGCCTTGTCCGTGTCCAGCGGAAAAGTGTAATATAAGTAGCATCATGTCCGAGGAAAAAGAGTCTTCCGTTCTCTTCAATCTTCGCGAGCTCATGAACATCGAAGAAGACCGAGTTCAGAGCGAGGAAGAGCAGCGTCTGCAACGCGAAGCAGCGGAGCGCGAACGCATCGCCATGGAAACCCGCGCCCGCCAAGAAGCAGAAGCAGCGCGCCTGCGCCAGGAGGAAGAAGCCCGGCATGCCGAGACGCAGCGAGAGCGCGAGGAAGAGGAACGAACGCTGCGAGAACGTGAGCAAGCGCAGCTACGTGTCCGCCTCGAACAGGAAGCGCGCGAGAAGGCCGAAGAGCACGCTCGAATGCTCGACCACGAACGCGAGCTCGCGGCGATCAGCGCTCAGCAGCGCAAAGGTGTTCATCCAGGCGTTTTGGCGGCAGCCGCCGTGCTCGTGCTCGGGCTTGGCACTGGCGCCTACTTTGGCATCGTGAAGCCCAAGGTGGAGGAACGCGAGGCCGCGGCACTCGCGGCAAAGATGGAAGCCGAGCGCGCAGCGCGCGAGGCAGAGCAGGCACGCGCCGCCGCAGAGTTCGAGGCGCACAAACGCGCCGAGGCTGAGGCGGAGCAGGCGCGTCTTGCCGAAAAAGCGAAGCGCGAAGCCCAGGCCGCTGCAGCTGCACGTCGGGCCGCGGCGCCAAGTGGCACCACCAAGCGTCGCGGTGGTTCGAAGCCGCGTCGGGCCGACACGGACGACCCCTTGGCTGGGCTGGACAGCCTCTAGTCCGCACCGTAGCGTTGCTGCGGTGATTCATGGATGACAACAATCCCGCGTCGCGCATCGCACTTGCACTCGACGTACCCGACCTCGAAGCAGCCAAAGCGCTGATCGACAAGACTCACGAGCACGTTGGTGTATTCAAGGTAGGACTAGAGCTCTACACGGCGGTCGGTCCGGCGGCGGTCGAGGCCGTGCACTCCGCTGGCTCGGAGTGCTTCCTGGACCTGAAACTGCACGATATCCCTGCGACCATGGGGCGTTCGGTCGCAAGGGCTGCCTCGATGGGGGTCGCCTACCTCACTGTCCACGCCGCCGCAGGGAGTGAGTCGCTGCAGGAGGCGCAATCAAAGTCCGGCTCGACGCGACTGCTCGCGGTCACGGTCCTCACGAGCCTCGATGCGGCCGCCTTGCAAGCGATCGGGCTACTTGGCCAGCCTCGCGAAGCCGCCGGTCGGCTCGCGAGCCTGGCCTGGGACGCGGGCGTTCGCGGTTTCGTCACCTCGGCACACGAATGCGCGACTTTGCGAAGGACCCTTGGCGACGAAGCGTTTCTCGTCACCCCGGGGATTCGACCGGCGGGCGCTGATGTCGGAGACCAGAAACGGGTAATGACCCCAGCGGACGCGATCGATGCGGGTAGCGACCTTCTCGTGGTTGGCCGCCCGATCCGTGACGCCGCCGACCCGCATCAAGCGTCTGCGGAAATCGCGCATCAAGTCCGACTGGCGCTGTTGCGATGACGCGCATACTCCCAGGCAAGCGATCCGTGCTCGAAGGGTTGCGCGGCCATGCGCGGGTCCGGCGCGTCTACACGGAGCCTCGACGCGATTTCCCCGACGTCCGGGCTGCGGCCGATGCGAAAAAAGTACAGATTGCAGAACGCGATCGGGCAGATCTGGATCGGATGACCGAAGGAGTTCGGCATCAAGGTGTCGTCGCTGTCGCTGAGGACTACGACTTCGTCAGCGTCGACGAGATCCTCGCTCGTGCGGACGGCCCAGCGGCGCTCGTCGCGCTCGACCAAGTGACTGATCCTCAGAACCTCGGAGCAATCATTCGCAGCGCGGTAACGCTCGGGCTCGACGGGGTCATCGTCCCAAAGCACAGGGCAGCGGGGATCACGAGCGCGGTCGTGCGCGCGTCCGCGGGGGCCACGGAGCACGCCTCGATCGCACGGGTCACCAATCTGCAACGCACCCTCCTATCGCTCGCCGAGTCCGGGATGGAAATCGTAGGCCTGGACGCTGGAGGCGAAATTGACGTTCGGCAGCTCGAACCCAACACGAGCGGACGTGTGTTGGTCGTCGGCTCCGAGGGCAAGGGCCTGCGGCGAATGGTTCGACAACGCTGCGATATCGTGGTTCACATCCCTCAAAAGGGGCCGATGGACTCGCTGAACGCATCGGTGGCCGCAGCGATCGCGATGTACGAGATTTCTGGGAAGAGAGCCACAAATGACGGATGACAACCTCGCACGAGAACGTGACGAGGAAAGAACTCGCCGCGTGCTCGTCCTCACGGGAGGAGAAAACGCACCTGGGCTCAACGCCGTGCTTCGAGCTTTCGTGAAAAGCGCTGTCGGCTTGGGTCTCGAGGTCTACGGCTCCGAAGATGGCTTCGCGGGTTTGATCGAAGACCCGAACCGCATCTCCCGCCTAACGCCCGATGACGTCCGGGGGATTCTTCCGAAAGGCGGCAGTATCCTCGGCTGCTCTACGCGCACCGATCCTTTCGCATACGAAACCGGCTCCTCCGACGGATCCGCGAACAAGGCGCTCGATCTTTCCGAGCGCGTCGTCGCAACGCTCGAGAAGCGCGGAATCGACATTCTCGTGCTGGTTGGCGGCGGCGGCACCATGAACATCGGCTTGCGGCTCGCCAAGTTGGGCATCCCAATCGTGGGCATCCCAAAGGCCATCGGCAACGACTTGGCGGCAACCGACTCGAGCTTCGGTTTGGATAGCGCCGTGACTACGGCCACCGCAGCGATCGACGCCCTTCACTCCACCGGCGAGGCCCATGAGCGGGTGATGATTCTGGAAGTCATGGGCCAGGACGCCGGCTGGATTGCGCTGATGTCGGGCGTGGCCGGTGGCGCCGATGTGATCCTCATTCCCGAAATTCCATACGACGTCGACCGCGTCATCGAGAAAATCGAAGAGCGCTCGGCGCCGTCGCAGAACTTCAGCATCATCGTCGTTGGCGAAGGCAGTAAGCCAATGGGTGGCACTGTCTCGAGCATCAGCGAAGCCCCCGGACACGGTTCCCTGCGGCAGGATGGTCCCGGATTTCAGCTGGCGCGCCTGCTCGATGGACGGGTCGACCACGAAATACGGGTGACCGTGCTCGGACACCTGCAAAGGGGCGGCACGCCCTCCTCTCTCGACCGCATCCTCGGGACTCGATTTGGCGTTCGGGCCGCTGAGCTCTGCTACCACGACAACACGGGCCAGGTCGTCGCCCTTCGCGGCCAAGACGTAGTCTCGGTTCCCCTCGAGGCCGCGGTGGCCAAGGTCAAGCGCGTTCCACCCGACGGCGAGCTCGTCTCGGTCGCGCGCACCATCGGAATCGAGCTAGGCCAGGACTGAGATGCCCCGAACCGCTGCAGCCCTGATCATCGGAAACGAAATCCTCTCCGGAAAGATCGCCGACACGAATACCACGCTACTCGCACGCATGCTTTTCGAGCTGGGGATCGAGCTTCGGCGCGTCGTGGTCTGCCCGGATGAAGTCCCCACGATCGCGGAAGATCTCGGCGCTCTGCGCGCGACTCATGACCTGGTCTTCACGAGCGGTGGCGTGGGTCCAACCCACGACGTAGTCACCATTGAAGGCGTCGCCGCATCTTTCGAGCGCCCCGTCGTGCGCTCTGAAGCGGTGGAGAAAATGATCCGTCAGTACTACGGAGATCGGGCTACTGAAGCCCATTTTCGCATGGCGAACATGCCGGAAGGCGCCGAAATGATCCGGAGCAAGAAGGCCCCCTGGCCCACCGTCGTGATCGAGAATGTGTACGTCCTTCCTGGAGTTCCGGAAATCTTCGAGCTGAAGCTCGTCGATCTCCGAAAGCGACTCGATCAAGGCCAGGGCTTTCACTCCCGAGCCGTGTACACGCTCAGCGGCGAAGGCGAAATCGCCAGCCTACTCGAGCGTATTGCAGAATCGTTCCCGGCGGTGATGGTCGGGAGCTATGTCAAATGGCAGGCAGAGGACTACCGGACGAAGGTCACCTTCGACGGAAATGATCCACGGGCGGTCGAAAGCGCCGCCGACATGCTCGTCGCGGAGCTAGACGCAGACCAATTCGTACGACGCGATTGACGACGCACGGTCCGCCGACCTCATTGCCACTTGAGCTTCTGCTTGCCCGGGTCCGTGATCACCTTCGCGTCCTCTGGGTCTGCGGGCTCTTCCGGCTCTTCGGCTGCCAGCTCGGCTGCAGCCTCCGCCGGGTAAAGCCGGACCGCGGTAATCGTGTCGACCCGAACCATCTGGGGCCCCGAAGCCGTCTGAGTCTTGATGCGCATCTGCGACGTCGAGTCCGCTTCTGAATACGGCGTAAAGCGGTCTAGCTGCACGACCGTCGATCCGATGATCGACGCTTGATAGGCCTCGAGCCTTCCTCCGGCAACCGCCTGTGGCTCGGCCGTCTGACGTGCGGTGATCTGCAAATGGACCTGCTCCTCGTTCATCTTCTCGATGTGATAGGTCACGACTTGGTCGACCCAGACCCCCGAGAACTGAACCTTTCGTTCGACTTCCCAGCGGGCTCGAACGCCGACCGGCTCATCCGGGAACGGCACCGTGAGAAGCGCGCTCCGGATGTTGCCTAGCATCGTGCGAAGCGTTGGGGGCACCTCTTCCATTCCGCGGAACTCGCCTTTGCGGATCCTCCCTTGCACGTCCATTTCGCTCCACCCCTGAACTTCGAGCAGCGGAGCGAGGTTCGCCTCCATCTGCTCGCGTTGGGCTGGGCTCATTTGTTCGGCCGCGTCCGAGATCCGGACCTGGGTGATCTGAACCGGATGGCGAATGAACCCCTGCGGCGTCGGCTGGGCGGGCCCCATCTTCACCTCGAGCTGCACGGGCGGAATTCCACTCTGCGCCGCCTGGCCAGCAGACTGCATCGCCTGACCTCGCACGAGCTCGAGGTAAAGGGTCTCGACGTGACCCGGCCGCACCCTGTAGCGAAGCGGAACCCGTGGCGTCATCCCCCCGTCGGTGACGCGAACGCCGGGCAGCACGCGCTGGGGTGGGCCCGGATCGGGGACGTGCACCGTCTGTGGCTCGTACTTGGTTCGACAAGAGGTCGTAGCCAGCAGCAAGCACGCCAGCATCATGATACGGATCATCGATTCTACCTTTCGATCTTCGATACGAGTCGCAAGACGGAGCGTCGAGACGACATGAGTGGCTCGGTCTTCTCCGGGGAGACCAATGCAATGTCCGCCGCAGAGGTCGACTCGAGAGAGGCTTCGAGCGCCAAGGGGAACCCGAGGTCGGCGAGCGCATGCCCCGTGGCTCGCATCTCGTAGCCACGGACGTGCATTTCGAGCTGCGGATTGAGGTCGGCAACTTGAGGCGTTGCCTTCTGCTGCACCGAGATGGTAACTCGGAATCGGTCGCCAACGCGGTCGGTCAGCTCGTACCGCGTCACCTGGGTGACTCGGGCGCTCCAAATGCGCAGCGGCCGACGGACTTCCCAGACGGCGCCGATGCCCACGGGTTGCTGAGGCAGTGGGATCGTGGCGATGGCTGAGCGAACGTTGCCGATTGTAATCGCAACGCGCGGATGAATTCGCTCCTGTCCCTGTGCCCAGGGAACGTCGGCGTCGATCACGATGCCTTCCGTGTTGAGATCGAACCGGCCGCGCATGCCGCGAAGCGCGTTCACACCCTGTTCGACTTCTTGGATTTGACGCTCCGTCACACCTTCCGGAAGGACCGACTCAGCCTTCGAGATACGCAGGATGTATCGGATGCCCTTCGGCACCTCGACGGTTGGACCCGCGTGCATCAGGAGCTTGAATCCCGGCAGAACGCCAAATGCGTCGCCGGACTCTTCGGTTTCCTCTGCTTCTGCTGCGACGTCACGAATATCGAGGAGCGACTTCTCTACGGTGCCCTCGGGGATCGCGTAGCGCATGGTCTCGAGCGGGGCCTGACCTGGATCGACCAGCTTCACCGTGAGCTCGGGCGGAGGCGGCGTGGTCTTCTTCTTTTTACAACCGACGGCGACTAGGGTCGCCAGAACACAGGCGGCCAGGATGATGTTCTTCATATGTGTCGAAGTCCCCATACTCCGGTGTCTTCTAGAGAGGATTCGAGCTCAGGGCAAGCACGGATCGCCGTCGTAGTGGTAGACCAAGGTATCGGGCTGGCAGGGGATCAGTACCAGCCACCGATCCCAAACGAAAACGAGGCATAGCTTCGCGCGACGTCGAGCGCGGCGCTGATCTGCCACCTGTAATCGGCGGGCCAGATCCCAAAGACGTTCCACCGGAAGAGACTCACGTCGAACCCGAGGGTCCCGTGCACACGCAGCTTCGACTGCGCGAACCGACTGGGTTCCATGTATGTTCCGGCCCTGACCTTCAATCGCGTCGGAACCGCTTCGGTCTCGAACCCAATCCGCGGCGACACCGTCATCTTCTCGCCTGAGCGTTGAACCGTCTGGAAGAGCAAGGACTCGACGCCCACGCCATTCGGCACGCGCCCGTTGAACCAAAGGTCAGCGGTCAGCAAGTAGTAGCGCCGCGGCCAGTTCCATCGGAATTGCTTTCTCAGAATGTCCCAGGCGAGCCTCTTCATCTCCTTTCGAGACTTCTTGAGCTCGGCGTATTTCCGCGCGTACCTCTGCCGGAGCGCCTGAACGCAAACATCGACATCCGGCCCGCCGCGTGCCTTCGCTGCGGCGACTTCTTTCTGCTCCTTCTCTTTCAGCGTTGCCTTGCGACGGTCCAAGCGTTCGAGCTCGGGCCCCGCGAGGTCTTCTTCGCCAATCCACGGCGGGTTTGGGGGCCGTGGTCCAAACTGATACGAGAAGCCAACGCTTCCAGTAGTGGGAATTTCAGTGGCGCTCGGCAAGTAGAAGTCGCCGACGACAATGTCGCCATCCGGAGTCTCCGTCCCATTCCCCCGACTACGGAGGCCCGTTCGGATCGTGGGAAAAAGCGAAGCGCCCAGGGTCCAGCGCTCGTGATGCGGCCGAAACATCAGGCCGACTTCGGCGCCGAGACCTATTGTGGAGAACGCATCGCCGTCGCTGACGATTCGACGCGACTGAAACGCTCGTTCACGCAAGATCCGCAACCCGCCGCCCAGAATCAACTGACCATCGAGGAAGCCGTACCCCGCTTGAAGGTGGAAGGTAGTGAAACGCAAGTGCAGGGTCTCCCGCTGCATGGTTTCCGGGTTGACGACCCCCTCGAGCCTGATGAATTGCGAATCGATCGTCAGGCCGATGCCGAGGTGCCACAGTTGAAAGTACGCTCCCGGGATGAGAAAGAACGTCGACTCGTTGATATCCTCGCCTTGCCCCAGGACTCGCCCGCTGTTGTAGAAGTCGCCGGACTGGAACGGGTAGGTGAGGCCGAGCGCCAACCAGTAGTCGTACCACTCCGGCCATTGCGGTCCGCGATAGGCCACCGCAGCCGGGTTCTGGAGGCCGCCTTCCACGCCCTGCGCCAACGAGGTGGCCGCGCCCGAGAGCCCCACGACGCGTGAGGTGCTGACCACGACCCCGCGCGTCAGATCGACCCTGTAGTCGGACGTGGTAATCGGCGAGCCGTCTGGACCGAGTTGGCCCTCCGCGCCGCTAGAAAGGAGCGTGACGCACGCCAACATGAGCACGAAGAGCGTGCCCTCTGAAAGCATCTTGATTCTCGCCGCCACGAACACCGAGACTACACGCAGGCACGACTCGGCTCACTAGCGAATTGTCTCGATGCCGGACTGCGTCGCGCCTTGAATCGCGCCCTGGTCGCCGGGGTCGAGGTTCTCGCCGTCTTGGATTTTCTTCTGACGCTCGAGCTCTTGAACCTCTTTCTCAACCTCTTTGGCGCGCTCCTCGGCGTCCTTGGCCTCTTGCTGGGCTTCGATGGCGCGCTGTTTCGCCGCCTTGAGCTCGAGATCGGTCTCCGATTCCATGTCCTGCACCTTCGCTTCTCGCTCCTGCTCCTCCTCGGCCTCGATCTCCTCCCTGCTCTTCTTCTCTTTGATCGAGGTCTTCACCACGTCCGCCGTCTGGCCGATGTCGCCGCCCACCGAGATGATCAAGATCCGTTCCTTGACCGGTACGCGGATGAAGTTGGTGTCGTTGTCGAACGCCTGACCACGAAAATCTAGGCCGTTTCCAGTCCCGTTGCCGAAGAGAACCGATACGCCAGCCGAAAGCCCTTTGCCGTTCTTGGCGCCACCGATCGAAGCGCTGAACCCGTACCGATCGATCTTGGCAGGCCTGATGAAATTGGTCGCGCCGGTAGCGTCCGGCGCACTGCTGTTGTCCGTTAGAAAGCCGAAACGCGTGAACAGGAACTTGGTGATCTGTATCTCGGAGCCCAGCGAGATGTTCCAAGTGAAATCGCGATCGGTCGAATCTGTCAGCAAGATTCCCGACGTGTTTGCTCGCCCCTCGAGCTGCGGGATCCCGGGGGCGATCGTTCCGTCCGCCACCCTACCCACGAACTGTACGTCGGCGGCGACGACGACCTTGCTAGAGATCACGTAGGACACCCCAAGACGGAGCTCCCAGGGAATTGGCGAACGAGCATCGCGTTCGATATTGGCGAAGATCGAGTCGGAGAGACCAGGGTCGACCGGGGCGTTGCTCGAGCGAACGTCCGTAAGCTCGAACCGGAGGTTGGACTTGCCGCCAACGTGCACGCCTGGAGGTTGAAACATGATGCCGACACGCCAGCGTTCGCCGATGAGGTTGAGAAGACCGATCCGGAGGGAGAGGTCCCATGCGTTCATCCTGAAGACCGTGTTGCGGTTCGCCTGGTTCGCATCGAGGATGCAGAAGGGGATGGTGGGGCTCGACGGACAAGGACTGCCCTGGCTTGGATCTTGAGTTCCCCCGAGCGCCAGCGAAGTCGTTTCTACATGCTCTACCACGCGGTTGCGCGCCAGCAGGGTAATGCCCCAGGAAAAATGGCGCGTGGGTCGATGCCCAACCGCTGCGGCGAAGTAGCTGGCGCGATCGTCCTGATAGAATTGAAGACTGTTGGTCCGGCCGTACTCGTCTTGGAAGTTGATGTCGCCGCCAAGGGAGGCGTTGTAGAGGACGAAGGCCGAGATGCCGATTTGCACCGGCTTTCTATCGCCGAGCTCCTTCTTGCGCTTGCCCACGGCGAAACTCGCGACAGCGAACCCCGGGAGGTTCGGGTTCGATTTCAAATTGAAATCGCTCACCTGATCTTCGCCGCCGATACCATCGGGTCCATCGCTGACGATTGCGCCCTCGATGTCGAGCGTACGGCGCTGAATTAGGGACAAACTGCCCTGAAGGAGCTTGGGCTCGAGGAGCGGGAGGCCGGCCGGGTTGAACCAAATGGCGGCACCGTCGGCGGCGAACGCGGTGAACGCGCCAGCCATGCCGCGAGAACGCTCGCCGAGCTGCAGCGTTTGGTAGTGCGTACTGTCCGCTTGAGCTTGAGCGGAATCCGAGCCGAACGACGTCACGATGGCTCCGACCAGCAGAAGGAACCACCCCGCCTTGCCGAAATTGCCCCGCATGGCGCTGACTCTAGCGCAGCGAAGAAGAGCTGTCCCCCCAAAAGAGACTTGCGCCGCGCCTACGGCGTGTACCAAATCGGCGAGCTGTACGCGCGCTCTCGGATCGTCGGTGGCCGCCCGGCCTCTTTGGGATCAATGCCGAGCGCGACCGCGTCTCCAAGCGTGTGCCTTGGTGTCGGAACTTGAATCGCGCGAAGATAGTAGAAGGCGCGTTCGGTTCGATCGAAGCTCGGGTCTTCCCAGTAAGCCGAGAGCGATGGCGCGCCGAGGACGTTGGCGTACTTGCCCGTCGATAGATCCACCGTGCTCGCCAGCGGCAGAGCTCGGCCTTGCCCGTCATACTGACGCGCGCCTGCAAGGGCCACGTCATAGACCTTCTCGTGCGCCTGCCCATCGGCATCGACCCAACCCTTCACGATCTGCAATCGGTCGAGATTGGCGCCGACCGGATCCTTTACGGCGTACATCAGGAACTTCGGCGCCTCGTCATCTGGACCCTGGGTCAAGTCACTGCCCATCGGATGACCGAATGCGTATCCGATCTGGACCAGGTGTGCCTTTGACGCGTTCTTTTCCTTGAAGTGCCAGCCACCGAAGAAGCGAACCCGGATTCGGGGGCCAGTCGTGGCGTAGACTTCTTTTCGCTTGAACGCGGCGAACAGAGAACCGCGCGTGTTTTCCTCGGCCCAAACCGCAGCGAGCCCGGAGGCACTCATGTCCGCGCCGGTCATGTCGGCGGCGATGGGGCTGAAGGTGGTTTCGGGCGTCGAGTCCACCCCGAACTTGCCCC
>JBLYYU010000546.1:0-7304 GCA_048550275.1 Polyangiales bacterium | reverse complement strand
GCCGTTCACCCGCTCTGCCCGCGCGATCGCGGCTTCCACCGCCTCGATCGACTGGATCTCGCCCGCTCGAATGCGGCGCGCGATCTCTACGGCATCGGCCGCGCCGAGGACGTCGTCACAGACCGCATTCACCGGCTTCCCTTCTGTCGGGCGTTCAGCTCGCACCACGAGCCATTATCACATAGCCTGCGCGCATGGCATCCGGATCTACCAAGGCGATCGTCGCAGCATTATTCGCCAACCTCGGAATCGCGATTGCGAAGTTCGTCGGGTATGCGTTCACGTCTTCCTCGTCGATGCTGGCCGAGGCGATTCACTCGGTCGCGGACACGTCGAACCAGGCTCTGCTCTTGCTCGGAAGCCGCCGCGCGGCCAAGGACGCGACTCCAGAGCACCCGTTCGGATATGGGAGAGAGAGATACTTTTGGTCCTTCGTGGTCGCCCTCGTGCTGTTCACGCTGGGCGGTCTCTTTGCGATATACGAAGGTTGGCACAAGCTCAGCGGGGAGGCTCACGAGATCTCCAAAGTTCACTGGGCCATCGGCATTTTGGTCCTGGGCATCTTTCTCGAGGGCTACTCGTTTCGAACCGCAATCGTAGCGTCGCGGCCGCTCAAGGGCGGAGCCAGCTGGTGGGAGTTCATCCGACATTCGCGAACGCCAGAGCTTCCGGTGGTTCTGCTCGAAGACTTCGGCGCCCTGACTGGACTCATCCTCGCGTTGCTCGGCGTGTCGCTCGCCGCGTACACCGGCGATTCGCGCTGGGATGCCTATGCGACGATCTCCATTGGCGTTCTGCTGGTCGCTATTGCCACGGTGCTGGTCTTCGAAATGAAGAGCCTCTTGATCGGCGAATCCGCGAGGAAGCCGGTCCGCAAGAAGATCATCGACGCGATCGAAGAGAGCGCCGGGATCAGCGAGGTTCTCCACATGCGAACGCAGCACATCGGGCCCGACCAGCTCCTGGTGGCCGCCGAGATTCGAATGGAGCCCGGCCTCGACACCGCGGGCGTCACCGAAGCGATCGATCGGGCCGAGGAGCGCATCCGCGCCGTAGTCCCCATCGCAGCGATGATCTACCTAGAGCCCGACGCGGTGACCGGCGCAAGACCCAAGTCTGGACGAGCCTTCGCCCGGGCTACCAGTCGATGATGGCCGCGCCCCAGGTAAAGCCTGAGCCGAAGGCCACTGTGGCGATCTTCATCCCCCGCTCGAGCCGCCCCTCTCCCTGCGCCTCGGCCAGCATGATCGGGATGGTCCCCGCTGTCGTGTTTCCGTAGCGCTCGATGTTGTGGAAGAGCTTGTCTTCGGAGAGCCCGATCTGCTTGGCGACGAACTGATTGATTCTCAGGTTTGCCTGATGGAAGAAGAACAGATCGACGTCGTCGAGGGTGAGCTTCTGTTTCTGGAACTCCGTCATCAACGCGCCGATCATCCGTTCCACCGCGTGCTTGAACACCAGTCGCCCCTGCATCTGCGCAAACATGTGGCTCGGCTGAACCAGTCCAACGCCGTCATCGCCTCGCGGAATGAAGGGCCGCTCGCGGATATCCCAGACCTTCTGCGACAGGGCGTCCGCGTGCCGGCCGTCGGCGCCTAGGTGCCAACTACGAACGCCGCGATCTTCCTCCGTGGCGCTGACGATCACGGCGCCCGCACCGTCCCCGAAGAGCGTCGCAACGTTGCGTCCTTCCGTCGAGAGATCGAGCGCCGCCGAATGAACTTCCGCCCCGACCACTACCACGTTGTCGGCGGCGCCCGACTGAACCATCGAGGTGGCTGTCGCCAGCCCGTAGATGAAGCCCGAGCACTGGTTTCGCACGTCGAGGCATCCGGCGAAATTTCCGACTTCTTCATCGGTCAGCCCGAGCTTCGCCTGAAGATACACCCCGGACCCAGGAAAGGCATGATCGGGTGAAAGCGTGGCGAAAACGATCATGCCAACGTCGGATTTCGAAAGACCGGCTCGCTCGAGCGCCATCTCGACGGCAGGCACCGCCAGGTCAGCAGTCCCAACGCCCTCGGGCGCAAAGCGACGCGCTTCGATTCCGGTGCGTTTCTCGATCCATTCGTGCGTCGTGTCGATTCCGTAGCGCGCGACCAGGTCGTCGTTGCTGACGATGTCGTCTGGCACGTAGAAGCCCGTTCCAGAAATGTAGGCGTTTGGCACTGCTCCTCCTGATTTTACCCAGCACGAGTATGCCACCGATCGCCGAAGAAACCCGGACAATTTCCACGGTCGACGTAGAGAGCCGGGTCTGCCAGGATGCCGCTCTGCACCGCGGAGGTTGAGCGATGAAGAGCTTTGCAAACAAGGTCGCAGCGATCACTGGCGCGAGCTCTGGGATCGGACGCGCTTTGGCGATCGAGCTCGGGCGTGAGGGCTGTGACCTCGCTTTGTCGGACATCGATGAAGAAGGTCTAAACGAGACCGTGCAAGAGGTGCGCAAGCTCGGCGTCCAGGTAACCTCGCAGATCGTCGACGTAGCCAACCGGGAAGCGGTCCACGCCTGGGCGGACGCGGTCGTCAGCGAACACGGCAAAGTGAATCTGGTTTTCAACAATGCTGGTGTCGCGCTCGCCAGCACAGTGGAAGGCATGAGCTACGGCGATTTCGAGTGGCTGATGGACATCAACTTCTGGGGAGTCGTCCACGGCACGAAGGCCTTCCTACCGCATCTGAAGGTTAGCGGCGACGGGCACATCATCAACATCTCGAGTGTCTTCGGCCTCGCCGGGATTCCCAGCCAGAGCGCGTATAACTCCGCCAAGTTCGCCGTCCGTGGTTTCACCGAGTCGCTCCGTCAGGAGCTCGACATGATGGGCTGCGGTGTCAGTGCATCGAGCGTGCATCCCGGCGGCATCAAGACGGGAATCGCCCGTTCTTCTCGTATCGACGAAAGCATACGGACGCTCGGTATCGACGACATCGACAGCCGGGAGAAGTTCGAGAAGACCTTCATCACCGGCCCGGAGAAGGCCGCGCGAGTCATTCTCAACGGCATTCGCCGCAACCAGCGGAGGATTCTCATCGGCCCCGACGCCAGGGTATTCGACTGGATGGTGCGCCTGTTACCCTCTACCTATCAGCGGATCACCTCCGCGTATTCCAAGTTCAGCGCCAAGTAGCTCGGTCGAGTCCGTAGTGAAGCTCAAGTACATTCCCAACGCGATTTGCATTGTGCGCATCATATTGGTCGCACCGATCGTCTGGAGCTTGCTCGAGGGCCGCTACGGTCTCTCGCTCGGTCTGATAATAGTCGCCGGCCTATCCGACGCCCTGGACGGCTTCCTCGCACGGCGTTTCGATTGGCGGACGCGGCTCGGTGGCCTACTCGACCCGGCCGCCGACAAGCTTCTGATGTTCGCGTCCTTCGTCACGCTGACCATCATCGGCCTGGTACCAGTTTGGTTCACAGCCGTGGTCATCGGGCGCGACCTCGTGATCATCGCCGGGACCATCGTTTACCAGATCTTCGTGGCACCGATCTACGGCGAGCCGACGAACGCGAGCAAACTGAACACCGTCTTTCAGATCATGTTCATCCTCTTGACGATCACGCACGCCTGGGTCGGCGAGCCCCGAATGATCGTTCTTCAAGCACTCGGAATCGCCATCCTGACCACGATTGCGATCAGCACGTTTCAATACGTCACCACGGGCTTCAGCCGAGCGAAGAAGGCGCGCCAGCCGAGCTGACTCGGCCGCTGCCTAGGGCCAGTCAGGCGGTGGGGGCAGAACCGTCCCGGGCGTCTTCCCTTCCATCCGGTGGGACACGAAATCGTCCACCGTCGGGTGCTGCAGGTATGGGTTCTCTTTTAGCTCCGCGTCTAGCGTAGACACTGTCACTGGGCCGTAGTTGTGACCGGGGTACATACGGGTGTCTTTCGGGAGCGCCTCGGTCAAGCTCTTGAGCGTCTGGTACATGAGCGCAGGGTCTCCTCCAACGAAGTCGCAGCGGCCGCACCCCTGAATGAAGAGCGTGTCTCCGGTTACGATGGCGTCACGAATGCGATACGTGGTCGAACCAGGCGTATGACCTGGTGTGTGCACCATCGTCAGCTCGAGATGCTCGCCGATGCTCAGGACGTCACCCGGGCTGTGACGCTTCAAGTTCTCGCAACGGAACCCGGCAAAGTCGATCTCCTCGCCGAGCATGTGAACGGGGATGTCGAGCTTCTCCAGCAAGGCATCGACCCGGTTCACGTGATCGAAGTGACTGTGTGTACAGAGGATCTCGCTGATCTCCACGTCGAGACGATTGGCCTCCTCGAGGATGAAATCCGCATCCCAGGCCGGATCAACCACCGCACAACGGCGCGTCGCATTGTCGCCAACGAAGTAGATGAAGTTGTCCCAGGGCCCGAGCTCGAACTGGTGCACGAAGATCTCGGAATCGCTGCTCATCTCAGAACTCCACCACGCTGCGAATCGACTTCCCTTCGTGCATCAGATCAAACGCGCTGTTGATCTCCTCGAGGGGCATCTTGTGCGTGATTAGATCGTCGATGTTGATCTTGCCTTCCATGTACCAGTCGACGATTTTCGGCACATCGGTCCGACCTCTCGCTCCGCCGAATGCCGTGCCGCGCCACACGCGCCCGGTCACCAACTGGAAGGGGCGCGTGGCGATTTCCTGCCCGGCACCGGCGACGCCGACGATCACGCTTTCGCCCCAACCCTTGTGACAGCATTCGAGCGCCTGACGCATCACCTCGACGCTTCCGATGCACTCGAAGCTGTAGTCCGCCCCGCCGCCGGTGAGATCGACCAGGTACGCCACCAAGTCCCCCTCCACCTCGTTGGGGTTGACGAAATGGGTCATCCCGAACTTCTCCGCGAGCTCGCGCCGAGCGGGGTTGATGTCGACGCCGACGATCTTGTCGGCCCCGACCATGCGTGCGCCCTGGACGACGTTCAGCCCGATTCCGCCAAGCCCGAACACGACCACATTCGCTCCGGCCTCCACCTTGGCCGTATTGATCACCGCGCCGATCCCCGTGGTGACACCGCAGCCGATGTAGCAAACCTTGTCGAAGGGCGCGTCCTCACGGATCTTCGCGACCGCGATTTCTGGGACGACTGTGTACTGCGCGAATGTGGAGGTACCCATGTAGTGGAAGATCGTCTCGTTCCCGATCGAAAACCGACTGCTCGCATCCGGCATGAGCCCCTGCCCCTGCGTCGCGCGCACCGCCTGGCACAGATTCGTTTTGCCAGAGGTGCAGTACTCGCAGTTCCGGCACTCGGGAACGTAGAGAGGAATTACGTGATCGCCCGCCTTCAACGAGCTCACGCCGGACCCTACCTCCACGACGACACCGGCCCCTTCGTGACCGAGCACCGATGGAAAAATGCCTTCCGGGTCTGCCCCCGACAGGGTGAATGCGTCGGTGTGGCAGATACCGGTTGCTTTGACCTCGATCAGCACTTCCCCCTCGCGAGGTCCTTCGAGACGTACTGTCTCGATGGACAGGGGCTTGCCGGCGGCATGGGCGATTGCGGCGCGAACTTCCATCAGATCCCTCCGTGAACGGACAGGGGTACGCCCGTCGCAATCCGATTTCAACAGGAAAGCCCAGCTTGGCGGTTGGCGCGCTTTTGTGAGGGGCGCTACCTTGTGACCGTGCATCGATTGATCCCAGGCATCGCGCTTCTGCTCGCATATGCGATTACGCCTGGTGCAGGTGAAATCACGGAGAACGTCGCGCACTTTCTGCTCGATGGGCACGCGGCTCACGCAAGTCACGACAGCGGCGAAGCATCCGAAAAGGATGCGCACGGTTGCTCTGGCCCGTTTCAGACCTGCCCTTGCCACGGAACGACGGCATTCGTCCCGGACAGCCCGAGGTTTGAAATCGAGGCAGCGGCCGTAGAATCGCAGTCGCTCGCCTGGTTCGTCTCTGACCTCGAAGCCGCCGGCGTCATGACTAGCGTCTTTCGCCCTCCGATCTCCTAGCTGTGTAGTCCGAGGGGTTCCTGCGCCTCGAGATCGCTGAACGCGACGTTCAGCTGGATCCGAGCGCGCCCTGCCGAGCGTTCCACACAGACCATCGTCCCATTCAGGGCAAAGGAGAATCACATGTCTTTCGCAGCTTGGCTGCGCGCGAGCGCCGCAGTACTCGCGCTTCATTTCGCGGTGCCTGACGCGAGTGCCGACGAGGGCCCGGCAACTACGGACCTGTCGCTTAGCGCAATCCTGGTGCACGCCGACGAGCACGCTCCGCGCTTGCTGGTGAGCCGCGCCGAGCTCGCGCGGGGCGAAGCGGCGGTAGAAGGCGCGTCGGTCGTCTTGCCACGAAACGCGGTCGCACGAGCAGGCGCCGGGCCCCGAATTTACGAAGGGCAGCGTGCAGTGGACGTCCAGGTCGCGCTGTCTCAACCGATCGAGATCGCTGGGGAGCGCAAGCAGCGCCGTCAGACGGCTCAGAAACACCGGGAGCGAATGCTCAAGCAGCTCGACGAGGCGCGCTGGATCGTCCACCGTGAGGTTCATGCTGCATTTCACATCGCGCTCGTCGCGCGAGAGCGGTGGAAGCTCGTCGAAAAGATCCTGGTTTCGACCGAGGAGCTCGTCTCGGTGGCGGAGCGCCGGCTTCAGGCGGGCGACATATCGCCGCTCGCCGTGAGCTTGGCCAAGGGCGAGCTCGCACAGGCGCGTCAGACATCGCTCGCGGCGAAACGCGCTTACCGGTCCGCCCAGCTCGAGCTGGCCGAGGTGGCAGGCTGGTCGCCGGAGACCCTGCCTCAGCCCCTGGGAAAACTAGACGAACCACGAAAATCCCCTGACATTGCGAGCTTGCTGCGGCTCGCACAGGAGCAGCATCCGGGGATTGCGGCGCGCGCTACCGCTGTCGAAGAGGCGGAAGCCCGCGTGAAGCTCGAGAACCGTGAAGCCTGGCCAGAACCTTGGCTCGGAGTGTCCTACACGAGGGAGTCGCAGCCGGTCTTGCGTGGGTACGAACACATCATCCTCGGAACGATGGCGCTGCCCATTCCGTTCACTCAGCGAAACCAGGCAGGGCGAGCGCAGGCCCGCGCAGAGCTGGGCGTTCGCCGCGCGGAAGAGGAGTCGTTCCGGCAAACGCTCCGGGCACGCCTGACGCGCGCGGCCATCGCTGTCGACGCGGACGCCGATCGGATCGCGGCCTACGGCACTGAAATCCTTCCGGCGTTCGAAGGGAACCTTGCGCTGCTCCGCCGCGCGTTCGAGCTCGGGGAAGTCGACCTCTTGCAGGTACTCGTCGCGCGAGAGCGACTCTTGCGCATACAGCAAGACGCGTTGACCGCGCACCAGGACTACT
>JBLYYU010000545.1:0-4738 GCA_048550275.1 Polyangiales bacterium | reverse complement strand
GACCGGGTCTTTGTCGCCAGCGAACAAGTAGATCGGAATGCTCTTCGGCACCTAGGCCACGATGCTCGGCTTAGCGATCCGATCGAGCGCGCCCAAGAGAACGATCCAGGACTGCGTGGAGACAGCGAAGCCCATCAGTGGATCGGCGACGTACTTGTCGACCTCCTTCGGGTCGCGCGACAGCCACTCGAATTCGGTTCGAGCGGGCTCGAAGGGCTTGTTGTATTCGCCGAAGGTGAGCTTCTGCAAGACCGGGCTTGGATTGCCTTTGCCGACGCGCGCCCGCTCGATACGTGCGATGAGCTTGCCGACCATTGCTATGGGCGGAGGCTTGCCGTTCGATCCGGATAGTGCCGCCCCAATCATGTCGTTCGGGTGCTCGAACAGAAGTTGCTGCAGGACGAACGAGCCCATGGAGTGGCCGAGAATGACGATCGGCAGGCCGCGATGCCGTTTCGCGATCTCGCGATTGACACCGTGCGCGTCCTCGACAACGCGATTCCAGCTGTCGCTGTCGGCCATGTGGCCCGGCGCGCTCCCCTCTGGGATGCTCTTGCCGTGGCCGCGATGATCGTGAGCGTAGACGGTGTAGCCGGCAGATGTGAGTGCCTCGGCAAGCCGGGCGTAGCGTGAGCCGTACTCCGCCATCCCATGAAGGATTTGGACGACGGCCTTCGGGCTCTCCGTTGCCCAGCCGCTGACGTGTAGGTTCGCCCCGTCTACCGTTTGAAACGCAAAATCCGCCGAGTTCATATTGGGCGGAGCATAGCGCACGCAGCGATCTAGTTCACTCGGCACTCACAGTTTCGCGGAGGCCCAGGAAACGAGCCCATAGGCTGAGGCCCTTGTCGCAGTAAGTTTGAAGAACACCGACCATCGACGATCGCTTGCTTTCGTCGATCAGCGGCTCCGGAAGGAGCGGATCGAGCACCACTTGGCGAATCCCTTCGCGGCCGAGCAGAAAGACCTCGCGAACCGAATCGTCGAGTGGGAGTTGTTCCAAGCGGTTCATGCTGACGCGGATCTCCCCCTGGAGTTTCGAGTAGGTCTGTTCGAGGCTGCTGCTGTCCCAAAGGGACCGCGCTCGTCGTTCCTGTTCGTGGTTGAGCTCTTCCATTCGGAATACGGACGCTCCGGGGTCGAGGCCGAGCGCGACGAGCTCATCGCGGATGCCGTCGAGGCCGGGGGTCAGGTTGTTCGGGCGCAGAAAGAGACCGGGCTTCAGCTCCTGGAAGCCGAGAAACCGCAGCGCGCGGAGACGGCGCCGAAGGGCTGGGCGATCGGTGCGCGACAAATCGGCCGTGAAGACGGATGCCCAGGAACCATCCCAGTCGCCGACGCGGCCGGAAACCGTGCGCCAGCCATGGATCTTGTCGTTGACCATCTGCGCGCTCGGACCGAGACGGTACTCACCACGGCCGGGCGACTCGAGGAGCCCCTCAGCGCGGAGGCGGACGATTGCGACGCGGACGCTGTTCTCTGCGATGTCGAAGACGGACGCCGCTTGGACCAGCGAGCGGACCGGCAGGGTTCCCTGGTAGATCGATTCGCCGGCCGAAAGGACTTCGAGCACGACTGCTTTGGCGCTGACGTTCAAGAGCATGATATTACACGAAACGAAACTGCGATCTATCAGGCGTAATAGAACGTGTTTCATTTTTGTTTAGCGCATGCGGGGGGAGGGGGCCAGGCGATGCTGACACGGGGTCGATCGGGCGCTAAGACACCCGGCGATGGTGCAACTCAGCGTCAACGTGAACAAGGTTGCGACGCTCCGGAATTCACGAGGCGGTGACGTGCCGAGCGTGGTCGAGGCCGTTGGCGTCTGTGTTGCGGCCGGTGCTCCGGGGATCACGGTTCACCCGCGCGCCGATCAGCGACACATCCGCCGGGCTGATGTGTTCGCGATCGCCGAAGCGCTCGAGCCGCTGCGCGAACGGGTAGAGCTGAACATCGAGGGCGATCCGCGGCCCGATCTGATCGAGCTCGTCGAGAGCGTTCGCCCTCAGCAGTGCACCCTCGTACCGGTGCGTCCCGGCGAGATCACGAGCGAGGCCGGCTGGCCGGCGGACACTCCGCGAGACGCACTGGTGGAGATCATCGAGCGCTTTCAGAGCACCGGGGTCCGGGTGAGCGTGTTCGTCGAACCGGAACCCGCGGCGATCGACTGGGCGGCCAACCTAGGCGCGAGTCGTGTGGAGCTTTACACGGAACCTTACGCACGTGCATTCGAGCAAGGAGGTCGTGCGCTCGCGGAAAGCCTCGACCGGTACCGCCGAGCCATCGAGCGCGCCAGGTCCAAGGGCCTTGGTATCAACGCCGGGCACGACCTCGACCTGGCGAACCTTCCGACGTTTCTCGACTTGTCCGGAGTCGATGAGGTTTCGATCGGGCACGCGCTCATGGCGCGGGCGATGTTCGTCGGCTTGGGCGCGGTCGTGGCGGAATACCTGCGAATCACGGGGGACCGTTGACAGTTCGGACGAGTTCTTTACAGTGCGGCGGTTATGGCAAACCGGACGCATGAGAGCCCAGTCAAGGCCGTCTTGAGCGGCTTGCTCGACCAACGGAGCAAGGAGCCCAAGGTCAGCCCCGTGCCACCCGAAGTTCGCCTCGACGGGCGGACCTGCTTGGTCACTGGCGCGAACAGCGGCCTCGGGAAGGGCATCGCCGTGCGACTTGCCAGCCGCGGCGCCCATGTGATCATGGCGTGCCGTAGCGGCATCCCCGAAGCGGGCGAAGATGTGCGGGCGCGGAGCGGGAGCGACCGGGTCGAGATGATGAAGGTCGACCTCAGCGAATTCGACTCGATGACCGCGTTCTGTGACGAGCTCCAAGAACGCAACGTCACGCTGGACGTCGCGGTGTTCAATGCAGGCGTCGTTCCGGCCACATCACGCACGAACAAGCACGGCCTCGAGCTGATGTTTGCCGTGAACTTCCTCGCCAAGTTCGTGCTCTTGAACCGCTTGCTCCATGACGGCGTCATTCCCAACGCGGCCTACGCTGGCAACTCCCGAGCGGAAGACCCGCCACGGGTGATCTTCGTGTCCTCTGAAACACACCGAAGCTCGATCCCCATCGACTTCGACACTTTTGGGGAGCCGATCGATTACGGCGTCAAGGACGGCGTGAAGTACTACGGCCTCAGCAAGCTGCACCTGACCACGTACTTTCATGAGTTGTCGCGCCGACTCAATCCCGGCAGCACGGGGGCCAATCCCGATGTCTGTGTCCACGCGCTTTGCCCGGGAGCGGTCAACTCGAACATGGCGCGGGAGGCGCCCTCTTGGGCGAAGCCGATTCTGAAACCGATCATGGCGCTCTTCTTCCAAAGCCCGGAGAAGGCTTCGATTCCAGTCGACTACCTGGTCGCGTCCGATGAGATGGGCGAAATGACCGGGGCTTACATGCACATGATGCGGGTCAAAGATTCGTCGGAGGCGTCGATGGATCCGGACAAGGGCGCGCTGCTCTGGAACAAGACCGACGAGCTGCTCCGCAAACTCGGAGTGCTGTGAGGAAACCCAATGACGGATGAGTTGAGCAAACAAGAGCGAGAGATCCTCGACGGGACGGTCTGGAACCAGTTCTGCGACACCCTCAAGATGGCGGGCAACGTCGTGCTCGGGCCGAATACGCCCAGCGATCCGATGAACCGCATGGAGGGCTTCCGGTACCTCAGTCGAATCACGCGTGCGGCCCTGCAAACCTTTGTCGAGCACAACGACGCGCTCGCGCCCGTGCTGCAGCGCGTGGTGCACGAGACCGCGAAGATGGGTGCCGACCATCCGGACAACTACTACCAGAACGCGGCGATCAGCGGCGAGCATGAGTACCGAATTCGGGGCAACCGGGGAACCGTCCACTACCTCGGTTTCTTCACGCAGAAAGGGAACTACGGGCAGGGCCGAGGGATGCCGCCTACCGGTTACCTCGAGGCTTCGAGTTTGGAAGTCGCACCTGACGGCAGCTTCGAAATCCTCGTGAGCACGGAAGAGAAGCCGGGGAACTGGTTGCCGATGGAAATGGACACAGGGACGCTGATCGTCCGTCAAACACGCCTGGATCGGGAGAACGAAACGATTGCGAATCTCGAGATCGAGCGCATCGGCGGCGACGGCATGCCAACGTCTTTCGATCCGGTGAGCTGCGCCGAAGGGCTCACTCAGTCCGCTGGTCTGGTTGCCGGCGCCGCGATGCTCTTCGCGAGCTGGGCCGAGGGCTTCAAGAAGCACACCAACAAATTGCCGCGGTTCGATCAGAACGTGTCGAACATGGCTGGCGGGGTTCCGGACATCGCCTACTACCACAGCTACTGGAAGCTCGCGCCGGACGAAGCGCTCGTCATCGACGCGACGCCACCGGAGTGCGAGCACTGGAACTTCCAACTCAACAACTACTGGATGGAGTCGCTCGACTATCGCTACTACCCGGTGCACGTGAACAAGCACAGCGCCAACTATCGGCCTGATGGCTCGGTTCAAGTGGTGGTGGCCGCAGAAAACAAGGGCTTCGACAACTGGATCGACACGGTCGGTCACGAAGAGGGCACGATGTGCTGGCGTTGGGTGCGAGCGAACGAGCACCCCGAGCCGCAGACGCGCGTCGTCAAGCTCTCGGAGCTCTGATCGCCGTGTCCCCGGCCGACGTTACCAGCTCGTTCGATCGGCCCTACCGCCCGATGGCCATCGCGGTTGCGAATCGTCTTGGGCGACTTCTGGGGATCGGTCGCGGG
>JBLYYU010000544.1:0-3023 GCA_048550275.1 Polyangiales bacterium | reverse complement strand
TTCACGGCGCGCGAGCTGAAACACACGATCGACAAACCCAGGTGCCCGGAAGCTTCGAGCGGCTGGTTGCAAACATTGGGACGATGAAATCGCTTGGACTGCGCGTGAAAGCGAACAGTGTGCTGACGCGCTGGAACGAGGGCGAAGTCGAAGAAATCCTCGATCTCTTCGATGCGCTCGACGTCCTGCATCAGATCGATCCGGAGGTGAAGCCGATGGACAACGGCGACCTGGGGCCTCTAGCGATCGAAGCCACCGAAGAGGGCTTGGCTCGGTATCATCGCGCGCTCGAAGCACGGGTACCTCAGGGTGTTCCCGCTCCGAAGACGACCTCGCCTGCCGAAGCGCGAAGGGCGATGATGGAGGGCACCGACAAACATTGTGGAGCGGGCTCCAATACGATTGCAATCGATCCGTACGGGCGGGTTCTGCCCTGCGTGCAGTGGCGCGTTCCGGTCGGCAACCTGCACGAACGGCGAATCACCGAGATCTGGGCCCGATCGGGCAAGCTGCAAGAGGTTCGGGAGACGACAAGAGCCGCGCGGCGCATGCTCGAAGAGCTGGGCGACGGTGGGGTCACGTCAAATTTCTGCCCGGGAGCCGCGCACACCTACGCAGGAGACCCTCTGGCCATCTACCCGCCGGTCGAGCAAAGGATGGCCCAGTCGGGTCGCGCGCGGGTCCGACTTACGGTATTGTAGCGGCGAGGGGCAAAGTGGAGCGGAAAAAGACCAGCAGCCAATCTGAAACGGTAGAACGCGAGCCTTACGAGGCTCCGCGTATCGTTTATCGAGAGCCATTGGAAGCAGTCGCTGCGGCCTGCACACCTTCACCGCCTGGAAAAGGCTCGCCGGGCGCCTGCCCAATCGGTCCGATCTCTTCCTGAGCGACGAATCACCGCGTCAGCCCATCGTCCACGTCTTTTCAACCTAGAGTCAACCTGCAGGGGACCCGCTGAAAGAGCGCCCGGATGCCGGAGTGTGCGCCCCGCGGAAGCGAATCGTTGAGCAGGTGCGCAGTCAAAGCGCCCGACCGAGACAGCGCTGGGGCGTCGCGCAAGCCTAGGTAGGCGATCGCGGCGATGCCTTGGCCGATCGGATCGAACGGAAGGCAATCGAGCACTTGGAGTGCGAACGGCTCACCCGTGGCTTGGTGGACCAAAGGCAGCACGTATCGCGAAACGCGCCTCATGCCACAGTGCACGAGGTGCCGAGCCACCGTGTTTGGCGGCGCGTCAATGCGCCTGGCCATCCTGGCGATCTCATCGAGGCGTGCCCTCGCGCGGGCATCGAGATGGTCGCTACCGAACTTGCCGATGAGGTGTGCATACGCATCGAGTGGTGAAGGGAGCCGGACGCCGAACGAATATAGGCTGGTGTCATCGATGCTGCGCGCGAACAGCTCCTGTGTGGGCAGGCGGTAGCGGGCGCGATCGAACAGCGATGGGTGGAGGTCCAATGCGAGGCCGAAGGGCGATTGCAGCACGACCGCGCCAAAGCTGGACCGCCCGATCGATCGATAGCCTGAAGACTCGAGTTGCTTCACTGCTCTTTTGAGCTCGTCCGGACGAACCAGCAGATCGACGTCGGACAGTGGCCGCTCGGTCGGGTCCTCGTAGAGCCAGTGTTGGAGCAAGGCGCCCTTGACGGGCATCACTGAAATCCCCGAAGGCGCGAGCTTCCGTGCCACGTCCTCGACGAGGGCGGTTGCCGCGAGCGACGTCGCCGCGCGGCGCCGGGCGCCCATTCGATCCCCCGTGGTTTGCGGCACTTCTGCGATCTCCTCTAGTCCGGTATAAATGAACGGACTTCGGTGGTATAGAGCGCCGATGGCTACGCATCAAAGGCTCGGTGACCTGGCAGAGGCGCTCGAATCAGAGGGGGCGGACGAGCTCCGGGTTCACGTCGTACGGCGCGCGCGCGATTTCAAGCGCTCGTGGGTGAACATGGCCGAAGCTCTCGTCGAGGTCCGTAACCGGGAATCGTACCTCGACTGGGGGTACGAGGACTTCTACTCGTATTGCTCGCTGGAGCTTCAGCTCAAGCAGGGCACCGCTGACAAGCTCACGGGCTCTTATGTCGCGCTCAAACGGCACGCACCGTCCGTGCTCAAACGGGATGGCCTCAACGAGCGAATTCCGACTTGCGACGCGGTGGACTACTTCGCAAAGGCCCTCCAGAAGAGTCCCAGCAACGAAACGTCGAATGAACGGGCCGTAGGGCAAGAAGTTGTCGACGAGCTTCGGCAAGCGGTATTCGAAGAAGGCGCGCCGGTGACCGAGCTTCGGAAACGATTCAATCCGGTCTTCAATCCAAAGCCCGAAGGCGCCGAACAGATCGACGCAATCCGACGTGCGACAGCAGCGGCCGCGCGACTCGAACGGATGATCGAGGAAATCGACGGCCTCCGCCGGCCGATGGTGCGCACGACCCTGGAGACTCTCGAAGCGCTTCGTGAAGACCTGACCGAGCTCCTGGAGCGAACAAAAGCTCAGTACGCAAAGTCGGCTTGAAACCGAGTGGAACGTGTTCTATTTCATGGAACCGTTCACGATGACTGAGAAAACCAACGCCCCGGCCGTCGAAGGCCTGTTCACGATGGACCCGCGCGAGCCTCGCCTTCTCGGAACGCGATGCCGCGGTTGCGGAACCTATTTCTTCCCGGCGGAAAAGACCTTCTGCCGCAACCCGGCCTGCGACCAGACCGACTTCGAAGAAGTCCAGTTGAGCCGTACCGGGAAGGTTTGGTCGTTCACCAGCGCCAGCTACAAGCCTCCTGCGCCCTTCGTGGCGAAAGAGCCGTTTGAGCCGTTCGCGATCGCAGCGGTGGAGCTCGAAGACGAAGGGATTACCATCCTCGGCCAGGTCGCCGATGGACTCGGCGTCGATGCTCTGAAGGCCGGCATGCCCATGGAGCTGGTGCTCCGCGAACTCTACCAGGACGACGAACACGTTTACTACACTTGGAACTGGAAACCGATCAGCGGCGGGAGTGACTCATGAGCAAGGACGTTGCAGTTCTCG
>JBLYYU010000543.1:0-4087 GCA_048550275.1 Polyangiales bacterium | reverse complement strand
GTGTCTTGCCCTGCGCGATTTTCGGGATGTGGAACACCGGCCACCAGGCCAATCTGGCAATTGAGCAGCTAGGCCTCGCCACACCGACGGACTGGCGAGGGGCTCTAATCGCCGCGCTCGGTATGGGGCACGACCCAAGCAGCGTCGGCGCGTGCATGTTTTACGGTTTGCTCTACTTCCTCCCGATTTACGCCGCGACGATGGCGGCGGGCGGCGTCTGGGAGGTCCTCTTCGCCGGCATTCGCAATCACGAAGTCAACGAGGGCTTCTTCGTCACTTCGATCCTCTACGCGCTGACACTACCTGCCACCACACCGCTTTGGCAGGTCGCGCTCGGCATTTCGTTTGGCGTAGTCATGGCCAAAGAGGTGTTCGGCGGAACCGGCAAGAACTTCATGAACCCCGCGCTTGCCGGTCGGGCCTTCCTCTATTTCGCCTATCCAATCGAGATGTCGGGGGAATCGGTCTGGACGCCGCCGATCGACGTCATCACGGGCGCAACCCCGCTCGCGATCAGTGCCGAGTCCGGCGTGCCGGGCCTGCTCGACCAAGGCGTCACCTGGATGAACGCCTTCCTTGGCACCATTCAGGGCTCGCTTGGTGAGACTTCGACCCTTGCCTGCCTTCTCGGAGGGGTCTTCATCGTCGGTACCGGCGTTGCCTCCTGGCGAATCATCGCCGGCGTGATGGTCGGCACGATCGCCACGGCCTTGCTTTTCAACGCAGTTGGCCCCGACACCAATCCGATGTTTGCGATGAGCTGGTACTGGCACTTGGTTCTCGGCGGCTTCGCGTTCGGGATGGTTTACATGGCCACCGACCCGGTCTCAGCCTGCGTCACCAATCCGGGAAGGTGGATCTTCGGCATTCTGGTCGGCGTGATCACCGTCGTCATACGCGTCGTGAACATCGCTTTCCCCGAAGGGATCATGCTCGCGATCCTATTCGCCAACATCTTCGCGCCCACCATCGACCACTTCGTCATGCGGGCCAACATCACGCGGAGGTTGCGTCGAAGTGCCTGAGCCTTCCCAAGACACCGGCCCGAAGCAAGACACTGTCGTCCGGACCTTGCTCGTGGCGCTGCTCGTGAGCTTGGTCTGCTCGTCGTTGGTAGCGTCCGCGGCCGTCGTCCTCCAGCCGTTGCAAATCGAGAATGCGATCCTCGACAAGCGCCGGAACGTCCTTCAGGTCGCGGGCCTCTGGTCCCCGGAAGCGGATGTCGACCAGCTCTTCGAAAGCATCGAGCCCCGCGTCATCGACCTCGAGACCGGCGCCTACGCCGACGATGTCGACCCCGAAACCTTCGATCCCGACGCTGCTGCCAAGGATCCCGACCAGAGCGTTCAGGTCCCTGCAGAGCTGGACATCGCCAAAGTTCGGCGCCGCGGCAAGCGCGCGCTGGTGTACCTCGTCCGCGATGGTGAGGAGGTCCGTAAAATCATCCTTCCGATCTCGGGCTACGGCCTCTGGTCGACCTTGTATGGTTTTCTCGCGCTCGAGTCCGACGCCAACACCGTCTCGGACATCACCTTCTACGCGCACGGGGAGACCCCGGGACTCGGCGATTTCATCGTGCGGCCGGCGTGGCGAGAGCTCTGGCGCGGCAAACGAGCCTATGACGATGCTGGCGACCTCCAGCTCGAAGTCGTGAAGGGCAGGGTGTCCGCGGACGATCCCTTGGCAGACTACCACGTCGATGGTGTCTCGGGCGCGACGCTCACCGGGAACGGCGTCTCGAACATCATGAAGTATTGGCTCGGCGACCACGGCTACGGGCCCTATCTGCAAACCGTCAAGGGAGGGGGGGAATCATGAGCTCGACTGCGAAGCGCGCTCTTCTCGAGCCCATCGTCGATGACAACCCGGTCACGCTGCATGTGCTCGGCATTTGCTCGGCCCTGGCGGTCACCACCTCGCTGCTCCCCTCACTCTACATGTGCGTGGCGCTGACTGTAGTGGCCGCACTTTCGAACGCGGCAGTGAGCGCGATTCGGCACGTGCTCCCAAGCAGCATTCGAATCATCGTCCAAATGACGATCATCGCGTCCTTGGTAATCGTCGTCGATGAGTCGCTGAAGGCATTCGCGTTTGAAACGAGCCGCGAGCTCTCTGTCTTCGTCGGCCTGATCATCACGAACTGCATCGTGCTCGGTCGCACCGAAAGCTTCGGCTCCAAGAACCCGGTCGGGCTGAGCTTCCTCGACGGCATCGGTAATGGGCTCGGCTACAGCACGATTCTGATTCTCGTCGCCACTACGCGCGAGCTCCTCGGTTCCGGGACGCTCCTCGGCTACACGGTCTTTCCCAACGTGGCGGATGGCGGTTGGTACAAACCGAACGGCATGATGGTTCTCCCCCCGAGCGCCTTCTTCGTCATCGGTCTCATCATCTGGGCCGTGCGGACCTGGAAGCCGAAGCAGGTCGAGAAACCCGACTTCCGTATCCACGAAGTGCACCGAACGGAGGCTCTCTAATGGGCAGCTACCTGGAGCTCTTCATCAAGGCGGTTTTCGTGGAAAACCTGGCCCTGTCGTTCTTCCTCGGGATGTGCACGTTCCTGGCGGTCTCCAAGCGGATCGAAACCGCCCTCGGCCTCGGGACAGCCGTCGTTGCAGTCCAGCTCATCACCGTGCCGACGAACACTTTCCTGTACCACTACGTCCTCGACGAGGGGGCGCTCGCTTGGGCAGGGTTGCCGGACATCGATCTGAGCTTCCTCGGCCTAGTAACGTACATCGGCGTCATCGCCGCGATGGTTCAAATCCTCGAGATGGTGCTCGACAAGTACTTTCCGCCGCTCTTCCACGCGCTCGGGATCTATCTTCCACTCATCACGGTCAACTGCGCCATTCTCGGCGGAACCTTGTTCTCGGTGCAGCGCGACTACTCGATGGACGAGGCCATCGTCTACGGCGTAGGCAGCGGCTTCGGTTGGGCGCTGGCATTGGTAGCCCTCGCTGGCATTCGCGAGAAGCTGAAGTACAGCGACGTGCCCGCGGGGCTGCAAGGCCTCGGTATCACGTTCATCATCGTCGGCCTGATGTCACTCGGCTTCATGGCTTTTTCCGGAATTCAACTCTAGGGGAGGACGAAGGTGGCGCTTCAAATCATCCTGGCAGTCGCGGTCTTCACGGGAATTGTCGTTCTCCTGTCTGCACTGATCCTGGTCGCGCGTAGCCGGCTCGTCGAGACGGGTAGCGTCCACATGCTCGTCAACGACGACAAGCAGTTCGAGGTGTCGGCCGGTTCCAAGTTGTTGGTGGCGCTTGCTGGCTCAGATTTGTACCTGCCCGCTGGTTGCGGCGGCAAAGGGACCTGCGGTCAGTGTCGGGTGAAAGTGCTCGAAGGCGGCGGTCCGCTCCTGCCCACCGAGGAGTCGATGGTTAGTCGCAACGAGGCGTCGCAGAACGTGCGACTCGCCTGCCAGGTTGCTGTCCGCGAAGATATCCGAGTGCAGATTCCCGAAGAGGTCTTCGGCGTTCGCAAGTGGGAATGCAAGGTCCGCTCGACCGACGGGCTCAGCACTTTCATCAAGGAGATCTGCCTCGAGCTCCCAGCCGGCGAAGAAGTTCCCTTCCGTGCCGGCGGCTACATCCAAGTGGAATGTCCTCCCTTCGAGGCGAGCTTCTCGGAGTTCGACATCGACGAGAGGTTTCGAGACACCTGGGACGAGCTCAACCTCTGGAGCCTCAAAGGGGGCAGCAAAGTCGATACGATGCGTGCGTACTCGATGGCAAACTACCCGGAGGAAACCGGGATCATTCTCCTCAACATCGGCATCGCGCTGCCTCCCCCGCGACTAGGGCCGAACGTGCCTCCGGGCATCGTTTCCTCTTATCTGTTCAGCCGGAAGCCTGGAGACGCGGTGACGATCGCCGGGCCTTACGGCGAGTTCTTCGCGCGCGAGACCGAAAACGAGATGGTCTTCATAGGCGGCGGCACCGGCATGGCGCCGCTTCGCTCGCACATTTTCGATCAGCTCAAGCGAATCAAGACCAAGCGCAAGATTTCATTTTGGTTCGGAGTCCGGAGCAAACGCGACCTCTTCTATCACGATGAATTCCAGCGCCTTGCGGACGAGCAT
>JBLYYU010000542.1:0-6655 GCA_048550275.1 Polyangiales bacterium | reverse complement strand
GTCCCCCGACCCTGTCGGAGCGCGGTGAGCGCCTTGCTGATCCGAGAGGCGAGGTCGTGAGGACCGAGGCGTTCGACCACCTTTCGCCATAGCTGCGCCTGCCAACCGCCCGGCTCGTCGCTAGCCCATCCAGCGAGGACCTCCGGCCGATACACGACGTAGTCGTCGAATGAGCTCGACAAGCTCGAAGCCAGGCGGAGCACGCGATCCGCGTCTGCGGGCTTCCCTAGGTAAGCCCGCAGCTCGTCGGGCGCCGACTCGGTCAGAAGCTCGGCCAACGTCCACTTTAGGCGATTGGGCTCGTAGGCTCCGGCCTCATGGCTTGTCCCGAAGCCGACTGCGCCGAGAACATGCTCGACGACCCCCCGCGGGAAAGGGAACGACGGGTTGCTCCAAATACCGAGCCTTCTTGCGAGGGCAAGCGTGAGCCAGCGCTCCATGCCGCGGCTCTGAACGACGATGACTTCTTTTTCGAAGGGCCCGAGGGGCTCTTCGCCGACGATCGACGCTAGCGCGTCCGCCAAGCTCTCCGTCCTGTTGCTGCGGATGAGCTCCATGCGCTCAGCGGGGCGGGAACTTTCGCTCCAGGTTTTTCATTCCCCTGCCTAGGGCGACTTGGAGAAGCTTCTTGCCCGCCCAACCTTTGACCGGGTTGCTCGCGACACGCCCGTACGCCAGCCAGCAGAGCACGGTCCCGCCGTCCGGATGCGGCTCGCAGGTCATCACTCCCAGGTGATCGAAGCACGTCCCGAGAAACGCCTCGTCGTTCGCCGAGTACGCCAGCATGCGCGGTGACTCATACGCTTTCACGACCTCCCGAACGGGTTTGGCCGCTCCGCTCGCGATGACGCGGACCGAGCCGACCTCACCTGGAGCTTCAGCCTCGCTGTCGTCCGTCCAGCTCTTCTTGGCCCCCACGATCCACTCGCTCAGTCGCTCGAAATCGGTGACGAAATTGAAGAGCTCTTGCTGGGTAGCATCCAGGCGCTGCGTCGCCTCCGCGAGAAGCGGTTGGTCGCTCAGGCGGGAGCCTGTTTCCTTGGCATAGGAGGTGAAATCCGAGAAGGCGCCCATCGAGCGAGTTTGTCCGCTTTGAATCGAAGTTCAAGGCTCAAGACAGGCGGTTTCGGTAGTCTTCGAAGCCGAAGCGGCGCTGCACTCGGTAGGTGTCGTCCCTTGGGTCGTAGAGCCCGATCGAGGGAAGCCGGACGCCGTTGAACGTGGTCGTCTTGACCATCGTGTAGTGGGCCATGTCCTCAAAAACCAGCCGGTCACCGACCTCCAACGCCTTCTCGAACGAGTACTCGCCGATCATGTCCCCAGCCAGGCAGCTCAAGCCCCCCAAGCGGTAGTCGTGGGCGAGCACACCAGGGTTCGCAGCACCTCGGATCTCTGGCCGGTACGGCATCTCGAGGACGTCCGGCATGTGCGCTGTCGCGGACGTGTCGAGGATCACGATCGATCCGTCGTTGTCGACGATGTCGAGCACCGATGCCACCAGGACGCCCGTGTTCAGACCGATCGCCTCGCCGGGCTCGAGGAAGACCTCGACTTTGTGGTCGCGCTTGAGCTCATGAATCAGATCGATCAAGAGGGCCACGTCGTAGTCGGGCTTGGTGATGTGATGTCCGCCGCCGAGGTTCACCCAAAGTGCTTGGTCCAGCCAGGGCGAAAACTGCTCTTCGACCACCGCAAGCGTCCGCTGCAGGGCGTCGGCGCCGAGCTCACAGAGCGTGTGGAAGTGCAGCCCGTCGATTCCGCGAAGGTCCGCGCGAACCAGCTCGTGTTTCGTCGTTCCTAGCCGCGACCCCGGAGCGCAGGGATCATAAATCGGGACATCGACCTCGGAGTGCTCCGGGTTGATCCGAATCCCGAAGCTTGCGTTCGCCGACTGCTCGTCGATGACCGCCCGAAAGCGGTCGATCTGAGACGGTGAGTTGAAGATGATGTGGTCGGAGTAACGAATCGTCTCGCGAAGCGTTGCCTCGTTGAACGCCGGGCAATACGTGTGGACTTGCTTTCCAAGCTCCTCGCGGCCGAGCCGCGCTTCGTCCGGCCCGCTCGCCGCCACGCCGTCGAGATACTCCCCGACCAGCGGGAACGTCGACCAGGCGGCGAAGCCCTTGAGGGCGAGCAATATCCTACAATCGGCAGCTCGCTGAGCGTGAGCCAAGAGCTCGAGATTGCTCTCCAGCGCGGCCAGATCGATCACGTAGGCGGGCGTTTCGACTCGAGCAAGATCGAGTTGAGCGCAGGGAAGCACTACATTTCCTTCACGTGCCAGGGAAGCCCACGCAGTGCGAGCTCTTCGAGGAAGGGCTCCGGGTCGAACTGTTCGACGTTGAAAACACCGCGTCCGCGCCAACGATTACTGAGCACCATCTTTGCCCCGACCATCGTCGGAACGCCGGTCGTGTAGGAGACTGCTTGCGCTCGCACTTCCCTCCAAGACTCCTCGTGGTCGCAGACGTTGTAGATGAAGACCTTGCGTGCTTCGCCATTTTTGCGGCCTTCGATCAGGCAACCGATGCTCGTCTTGCCTGTGTAGTTCTCGCCCAGCGTCGACGGGTCGGGAAGCAAGGCTTTGAGAAACTGGATGGGTACGATCTCGCGTCCTTCGTATTCGATCGGATCGATGCTGGTCATGCCGACGTTCTGCAACACACGAAGATGCGTGATGTACTCGTCCCCGAACGTCATCCAGAACCGAATGCGCTTCAGTCCGTCGATGTGCTTGACCAGAGACTCCAGTTCTTCGTGGTAGAGCAGGTACGCTTTTCGTTCACCGACCTCGGGGAAGTCGAACACTCGTGACTCTGACATCGGCTCGATTTCGACCCAGTCCCCGTTTTCCCAATATCGCCCGCGCTGAGTGATTTCGCGGATGTTGATTTCAGGGTTGAAGTTGGTGGCGAACGGATGGCCGTGATCGCCGCCATTGCAGTCGAGGATGTCGATCGTGTCGATCTCGTCGAAGAGGTTCTTCTGCGCATAGGCGCAGAACACGTTGGTCACCCCAGGATCGAAACCGGAGCCCAAAAGCGCCATGATTCCAGCCGACTCGAAGCGCTCCTGGTAGGCCCACTGCCAGCTGTACTCGAACTTGGCCTCGTCCGGCGGCTCGTAGTTGGCAGTGTCCAGATAGTCCACACCTGCCTCCAGGCAGGCGTCCATCAGCGGAAGGTCCTGATACGGAAGCGCCACATTGATCAGGAGGTCTGGCTGGACTCGTTTGATCAGGGATACCGTCTGTGCGACGTCATCGGCATCGACTTGCGCGACTTCAATTTCACGGCCTCGAAGCTCCCGAACCTGGTTCTGGATCTTCTCGCAACGGGAAAGCGTTCGGCTGGCGAGCACGATCTCCGAAAACGTGTCGCTGTCGTCCGCGCATTTGTGCGTGACGACCCCGCCCACACCGCCCGCGCCAATGATCAACACCTTGCTCATCGAGTCCTCCGCCGCCGGCTATACGATCTAGCCAGCTCGAGTTCGAGGTGTGACGTCGACGTACCCGATTTGCAAGGCAAGTCGCGTGACTTTCCGCGCAACTCGTGTTTACCTCAGCCACCTCACGAGGGAAGGGCGTAGCCGTTCTGATGCAGAGAGCGATAGTAGGCTTGGACGTTGGGTCCACGACCGTGAAAGCGGTCATCGTCGATCCAACAACCAAAGAAATTCTCTGGAGCGATTACCAGCGCCACCACACCAAGCAGGCCGAGTGCGTGCTCGACTTCATGGTGCGCATTGGGCAAATCCTCACGGAGCTCGGCTGCGACGATGTTCGCGCGTTCATCACGGGTTCTGGCGCCAAGCCACTCGAGGAGCCGCTCGGAGCGAAGTTCGTTCAGGAGGTGAACTCCGTCACCCTGGCGGTTGAAACGCTACACCCCGATGCGGGTTCGGTGGTCGAGCTCGGTGGCCAAGACGCAAAGATCATCGTCTTCAAAGAGAACGCAAAGACCGGCGACAAGTCGGCTATCGCCTCGATGAACGACAAGTGCGCATCCGGCACGGGCGCCACCATCGACAAGTGCATGATCAAAGTCGGCATGCCCTCCGAGGAGACGCTGAACCTTCATTTCGACGACGCGCATCTGCATCACGTGGCCGCCAAGTGTGGCGTCTTCGCCGAGACGGACATCGTGAACCTGGTGAAGACGGGAATCCCGTCCGACGAGATCATGTGCTCGCTCGCCGACGCGATCGTCATGCAGAACCTCTCGGTTCTAACTCGTGGCAATACGTTGAGGCACAAAGTCCTGCTTCTGGGCGGGCCGAACACCTTCCTTCCGTTCCTTCAGGAGTGTTGGCGCAAGCGAATTCCCGAGACTTGGGACGAACGCGGTTACGATTACCCCAAGGACGTGCCGATCGAGGAGCTGATCCCGGTTCCGGACAATGCGGCTCTGTACGCCGCGTACGGCGCGGTCATGTACGGGATGCACGAGCCTGCCAACGTTGGCGTCTACGAGGGCCTGGACGGTTTGCGCCGGTACATCACCGAGGGTCGCAAAGAGCGCCTGGGTGAGGCCGCTGGCCCGCCGCTGGCTCGCGACGAGAAGGAACTCGAGCAATTTCTCGGTGCCTACCACGTGCCAATGTTCATCGAGCCCGAGGCCAACGCCGAGACGGTGCGCGCGGTCATCGGACTCGATGGCGGCAGCACCTCGAGCAAAGCCGTGCTGCTGAGCGAAGAGGGCGAGGTCCTGATGAAGGCGTACACGCTTTCGAAGGGCAATCCGATTCAAGACAGCAAGGAGCTCCTCGGCGAGCTCCGTTCCCGCATGCGCGCCAAGGGCGCCGAGCTCGAAGTGCTTGGTTTCGGTGCGACCGGCTACGCGGCAGACGTACTCGAGGAATGCGTGCGCGCCGATGTGAACATCGTCGAAACCGTCGCGCACATGATGAGCGCGACGCACTACTTCGGCGATGTCGACGTCATCTGCGATATCGGCGGCCAGGACATCAAAGTCCTGTTCATGGAAAACGGGGACATCAAGACTTTCAAGCTGTCCAACCAGTGTTCCGCGGGCAACGGCATGCTGCTGCAGGCGATGGCGGATCAATTCGGCCTGCCCGTCACCGAATACGCCGACACCGCCTTCCAGGCAGAGCTTGCGCCGAAGTTCAGCTACGGCTGCGCGGTCTTCCTCGACACCGATCGGGTCAACTTCCAAAAGGAAGGTTTCAGCAAGGAAGAGCTTCTCGCCGGCCTCGCGCAGGTCCTGCCGAAGAACGTCTGGCAGTACGTCGTTGGAGTGCCCCGAATGGCCGCATTGGGCCGCAAGTTCGTTCTGCAGGGTGGCACTCAGTACAACCTAGCCGCGGTCAAAGCTCAGGTCGACTACATCAAGGAGCGCGTTCCGAACGCCGAGGTCTACGTCCACCCGCATAGCGGTGAGGCAGGCGCCATCGGTGCCGCGATGGAAACCTTGCGTGTGGTCAAGCGTCGGGGAAGCTCGAGGTTCATCGGCCTCGATGCGGCGATCGATCTCGAATATGAAACCACGAACGACGAAACCACGACCTGCCACTTCTGCGCGAACAACTGCTCCCGCACCTTCATCGACGCCTTCCGACCGGACGGTTCCACCAGCCGCTACATCAGCGGGTTCTCCTGCGAAAAGGGCATGGTCGAATCGAAAGACGCCATGGAGGCCATCGTCAAAGAGCGTCGCAAGATCATGAAGGAGTTTCCGAACCTCGTGACCTACGAGGGCCTCAAGGCTTTCAAGCGCGTTGCAGGGGTGCAGCCCATGCCCGAGGCCGGCACTCCCGTTGAGGACGTGAAAGTAGAGCGCAAATTCTTCGGCTCGATCGAGCGCAGCAAATACACACGGTCGTTCGAGCGCTCATCCGAAGAAGCCGCAGAGAAGCGTGCAAAATGGCGCGTCGGCATCCCGCGCGTTCTCAACATGTACTCGACCGCGCCATTCTTCCGGACCTACCTCGAGGTACTCGGAGTTCGGCCGAAGAACATCGTGTTCAGCGACCCGAGCTCCGAAGAAATGTTCGCGGAAGGCGGTAAGTACGGCTCTGTCGACCCTTGCTACCCGTCCAAAGTCGCCCAGGCGCACTTTCACCAGCTCTTTTTCCACAAGCACGAAAAGTCTCCGTTCGACGCCATCTTCTTCCCGATTCTGACTCACGTCCCCTCCTTCGTCACCGACGCGGTCGACTACGCGAGCTGCCCCATCGTCGCCGGCACGCCGGATGTGATGAAGGCGGCGTTCACGAAAGAGCAAGACTACTTCGCGAACCGCGGCATCGAGTACCTGGCGCCGGCTTTCAGCTTCTCGGAGCCGACCCTTCTCAAGCGCGACATGTTCGAAGCCTTCGAGCACGTCCTCGGCATGACCGAGGACGAAAGCGATTTCGCGACCGAACAGGCTCTCACCGCTCTCGACCGTTTCGACGAGGACGTACAGGCCAAGGGCAAGGCCATCCTCGAGCAGGTCGAGTACGACAACGGGATCGCCATTCTCGTTCTCGGGCGCCCTTACCACAACGACCCGGGCCTGCATCACGGTATCCCCGACGAGTTCCAGATCCTCGGGTACCCGATTCTGAGCATCCGCTCGATCCCGAAGGACCGGGAGTGGTTGAAGCGATTCTACGATGACGGCGAGGACGTCCTCAGCGTCAACGACGT
>JBLYYU010000541.1:0-3015 GCA_048550275.1 Polyangiales bacterium | reverse complement strand
TCCCGACGAGACCGAGGAACGTCATGTCCTGTTCGGCGTCCTTCAAAGTGGCGTTCGTCTTCTGGGCCACCGCAAGGACGCGCAATGCATCCGCGGCCATGTCACGAACTGTAGCCGCGATCGCCTGACGCTCATCGTCACCCATCGCCACGCTTCCCTCACTCGTCAGTTGCCGAGAGCAGGAGGCGAGGATGGTTTCTGGCGCACCCTTCGCGTAGGCGACCCGCCCGTCGCCGAACGCGTGAAGGGTCGTCATGCGCTTGGACTCCGACGTGAAGGGGATTTCGCCGACGCGCGGGAACTGCTCATCCAACTCGTCTTTATGGAGCCCCGCTTTGGCGGCTGCCACGATGATGGCCCCCTCGGTCGGGTCTCCTTTGAGCTGCCAGCCCCCTTCGGCCTCGTCGTCTACGATGTGCGCATCGCTCGCTAGTGCGGCTGCGCGGAGCAAGGTCGTTTCCTGCTCCGAGGGCTCGACCGTCGCATCGTCCGAAGAGAATTCCCCGACGGGCTCGTACCCGCTGCCCGAGATCGCGAGCACTCTCCCGTGAGTTCGCAGCGTGCGGGCGGTCATTTCGTCCCTGGTCAGGGTGCCGGTCTTATCCGAGCAAATGACGGAAGTGCTTCCCAAGGTTTCCACCGCTGGCAGGCGGCGAACGAGGGCGTTTCGTCGGACCATGCGCTGGACGCCGATCGCCAAAGAGATGGTGACGACCGCTGGCAAAGCTTCGGGCACCGCCGCGACGGCCAAGGCTACGCCGAAGATGAACATCTCGAGCAGAGGCTGGTCCCGGAGCACCGCAACGACCACCACCGCCGCCACTATGAGCAACGCGGCTTGCGCGAGCACGCGTCCGACGCGGTCGAGATTGCGTTGGAGGGGCGTCCTCACTGTTTCGACGGTCTGGAGCATCTTGGCGATCCGTCCGAACTCGGTCTGCATGCCGGTAGCCACGACGACGCCGCGCCCTCGCCCGTAGGTGACGATCGTACCGCCAAACACCATGTTGTTGCGATCGCCGAGAGCGAGGTCGTCTCCGGAAAGCGGCTCGGTGTTCTTCTGGACCGCGACGGACTCCCCTGTGAGAGCCGCTTCATCGACCTTCAAATTGACGGAGGTGACCACGCGCGCATCCGCTGCGACCTTGTCCCCGGCCTGCAGCAAGATGATGTCCCCCGGCACGAGTGTTCGCGCCGGGACTTCGACCTCGCGACCGTCTCGCAAGACGATGACCGTCGGCGCCGCCATTTTTCGAAGCGCTTCGATCGCCTTCTCCGCCCGGTACTCCTGGACGAAGCCGAGCACCACTGCGAACACGACGATCACCGAGATCGCGATGGTCTCGACGCCGTGCCCCAGGAATGCGGAGACCACCGTCGCGACTATCAAGATGAGGATCAGGACGTTCTTGAACTGCTGGAGCAGGATCTCCCACGGAGACACACCGTCGGCGGCCTGCAACTCGTTGGGGCCGTAGCTGGCGGAGCGCTGCTCGACCTCCGCGCTCGAAAGACCCGCCGGGCTAGAGGATACCCGCGACAACGCAGCGTCGAGGGACAGGGTATGCCATACGGGCGTCGGTTCAGAGGCGGGCTGCAACATCGTCGACGGGTCTGTAGCATACCCATCCCGCCGCGTTTGGCGAGCCTGGGTCGGCTCCGGATCGAGAGTACCGTGTTGTTTCGAGCTGTCCCGACTAGCAGAGCTGCCAGATCATCAGAGTTAGCGGCTCCGAAGTAGTGCTGGCCCCGTCGCCGTCGGTGACTTCGAGCGTAATGACGTGCGTCGTCCCGAAGCAGTCGTCGGAGTACAAGCGCACCGTCGGGTTCTCACCCGTGCCGATCGATTCGTCTTGCACTTCGGTCTGGTTGGTTTTCCACTGGAGTGCTGCGCCGGTAAGCGTCCCATCCTCCATGTCGACCCCGGTGCCCACGAGCTCGATGTCTTTGTACCAGAGCTCCAGATCCGAATCGTAGCCGTCATAGATGTAGTCCAAGTTGCTAGATCCGGAATCAGCAGCCGGCTCGACGATCGTTGCTTCTGGAGGGGTATTCGCCGTCCCGCCAGCGCCACCCACGCCGCCAATGGCACCCATACCGCCAACACCACCCGAGCCGCCAACGCCACCCGTACCGCCAGCGCCACCATCGCCGGCCGTCCCGCCTGTCCCACCCGTGCCGCCAGGGGAAGGTGGCACATCGGTACAAGCCAGCACAGCCACCGCCGCAACCAGTGCAAAAAGGAGGGGTCGGTAGTGATTCGCTTGTCGTCTAACCGCTTTCATATCCCCGAGAGTACCGCCGCCGCGTGCCCGGGAACAGAAAGAGTCGACGGGGGCTCGAGACCCGGCCTTAGAAGCGACCGCGGAGCCCGAAATACCCGCCGGAACGACTCACTTCGACTTGTGGCTCCAGCTTGGCTCGACTCGGACGAAGGAGATAGACAAGAGGCATCGTGATCAGGGGAGCTGAGGTCAGGCCCGTGAGTAGCGCGACGCTGGTCTGCTTCTCTCGGTTCACGCAGCTCCGTACCTCCACGGAGTTGAGATTGTTCGCGGAGCAAGAGCTGGAGGGGGCGGCTTCCGCCGTCACTCCCCAGGCGATTGAGAACCCCGCGAGGCCGAGGCCAACGCCGCCCGAGACCCAAGCCCACCAGGGGGTCTTGTCGCGCTCGGGTAAGGCGAGCGGCATCGCCGTCACCAAGGCCGCGGAACCGACGGAAGCGCTCGCGATGATCGCGCCACGCAAGTCGAACCACTTCTGCTGGGCGCTGGTGTCGAGACCTCCCGAGTCGACTTCGCTCACCCAATCGAGCGCTGCGTTGCTGCGCGGCGCTAGGAGAGCGTACCCCGTCGCAAGCCCCGCCACTCCGACCCCCGCAAGCGTGAGGCCGGCGATGAACTGACCTCGGGGTCGACGACCCGCGGGCCGGTCCTCCGCTGGCGGTGGCTTGCTTGTATCTGCGGCGACAGCACTGCCACTCGCGCACGGCAACTCGGTGGGTTCAGGCGGGGT
>JBLYYU010000540.1:0-7736 GCA_048550275.1 Polyangiales bacterium | reverse complement strand
GCGTAGTCGACGTCGCAAGTGACAATCCGCAAGACAGCAACCACCTCGGATTGGCGCGCGCGCCGAGGCGAGGCTTGCCTGCTCCCCGCCCCCAAGTGCAACCGAGCAGATTTGCAGGCCGAGCCGTTCGGCGAAGCCCTGCGTCGCGCCCTTTTTTTCCGCGCCCCGGTGACTACCGCCAGTGTGCGTTCAGGAACTCCGCGATCTTGGACATGGCTTCGTCCCCTTCCTCCAAGATGCCCGCGTGACTCTGGAAGTCGTGCCACATGCCTTCGAACACTTGCAGGGTGACGTCGACGCCTGCTTCGCGACAGCGGGCGTCCAAGCGAATCGAATCGTCGACGATAATCTCGTCGGACCCAGTCTGGATCAAGACTGGAGGCAAGCCTCTATGACTCGCAAACAGCGGTGAGCAGCCTGGGTCGCTCGAATCGAGGCCATCGCGGTACATCGCCGAGCAGGAGCGGGTCCAACTCGGCCGAAGCATGGGGTCGATCTTCGCATTCGCTTCGATCGCGGGAGCGCTTGCGCTCAAGTCGACCCAAGGCGAAATCAGCGCAACCGAGGATGGCGCGGGGAGCCCGGCATCACGAATCGCGATCGCCGTCGCGAACGCAAGACCTCCTCCGGCCGAGTCCCCCGCCAAGGCGATTCGTTCGGGAGACATGGTCTTCGCGAGAAGCCAGCGGTACGCACCGAGCGCGTCTTCGACGGCCGCCGGGTATGGGTGCTCGGGCGCTAGTCGGTAGTTCGGCGCGTACACCTCAGCGTTTGCCGCGACGGCCAGGTGGGTGATGGGGCCCTTGTGCGACCCCCAGCTCCCGACGCAGTAGCCGCCTCCGTGTAGGTAGAGCACGGCTTGTCGAGGCTCTGCGTCCCTTGGGCACGCACGGATCGAAGACATGCCATCGATGTCTAGACGCTCGACCAGCGCTCGCCGGGACGGAGCGTTGGCGTTCGAAGTCAGCCGCAACCAAAAACGCTGAAAACCAACGGGGAGCGGCGGGCCGAGGAATGGCTTCAGTATGAGGCGCATGATTCCACGCAGAAACCACGCTGGAAGTCGAAATGCCATGGGCCAAGATGTAGCTGGAAATCGGAGAGAATCACGCGACCGCCCTATCCGCTTGACGGCTAAGCCGCAGCCAACCTCTCTAGGAGAGCAGCATTTCGCCGGCCCCTCGAGCGCTGCGGACTTGACCGGCTGTGACGATCGGGCGCCCATTGACGAAAACATGATGGATCCCTGACGGCGCAGCATCGCCGAGCTCATTCGAGCCGTCCTGAACCTCGTTCCAATCGAAGACGACGACGTCCGCAGCGGCCCCTTCGGCGAGACGCCCGCGATCGTCCAGTCGGAAGCGCTTCGCCGCCGCGCCGGTCATTTTGTGCACTGCTGTTTCGAGCGAGATGGTCCCTCGGTCGCGGGCGTTTCGGAGGAACCGTGGGAACGTCCCGTAGGCGGCCGGGTTCTGGTGCCCGCCCGGCTCGGGCCAGGAGTCCGAAGCAAAGATCGCGGCGGGATGCTGCATCAAACGATCGATGATGGCTTCGTTGTAGTAGCCGTAGAACAGGACCCGCGCCTCGGCATTGCTCTTGTCGAGAATGTCGAGCATCGTCTCGAAGTTGGATTTACCAACGTGCTTGGCGATGTCCGGAAGAAACCGCCCGTTGTGTTCGTCGTACTCCGGGCAGCTCGCGTTCGTGATCTGCATCTGTGGGTAGCCGAAACCGACCAGCCTGAAGCCGACCTCGGCCTCGATGCGCAGCCGCGCGCGCGCCAACGGGCTGCGCAGGGCGTCTGGCATCCCGGCCATGAACCACTCGGGTAGAAACGTGTTGAAAAGCGTCGCCCCACACTCGTAGGGAAACATGTCGAAGCAGACATCCACGCCATCGTCGATGGCCTGATCGAACAGCTCGATCGCTTCATCCACGGTCTTCCAGGTTTGGGAGCCGACGAAGATCAAGTGGGAGAACTGAAGCCGAACGCCCGTTCGCCGCGCCAAGCCAAGCATGTCGTCGATCGCCTTGAGATTGTGCGCGCGCCCGAACGGAACCAGCGGGTACGTTCCGGAAAACGAGGAATAGGCCCTGGCGTGGACCGTGAGCAGCTTGTCGTGGCGCTTGACGAGCCGCGCCACGTCGTCGAGCTCATCGAGCTTGGCGAACACGCCCGGCTTGTACTGGAGCCCCAGCGAAACCCCGGCCGCGCCCTCGTCGAGCGCGAGCTCGAGGATCTCGAGCATCCGCGCGTACTCGGATGTGTTGAGCGCCCTCGCTTCGAAGCCCGACAACGATGTCCGCGCAGCGCCGTGCCCGACCAGGTGAACGAAATTCTGGCTCAGGCCCAGGCCGTTGATCAGCTCGCGGTACTCCCCGAAGCTGCTCCAATCGAGGGTTTCCCGAGCCGCCTTGAAGAGCGAGTTCTCGAGCAGGGGCCGGTGCTCGGTCTCCGGCGCGAAGCCGAAAGGGCTGAAGCCGCAGTTCCCTCCGACAAACGTGGTCACGCCTTGTGCGGAAAACGAATCGAAGTGGTGCGGCTCCGCGCTCGCCGCATAGAAATCCATGTGCGAATGCGCGTCGATGAAGCCCGGTGCGATGACTTTCCCCGCACAGTCGATCACGGCATCCGCGCCATCGCGCACCCCGCCGAGCGCGACGATGCGCCCTTCCTCGAGCAAGACGCTACCATGGCGCGCCGGGGCGCCTGTGCCGTCCACGATCAGACCATTGCGAAGAAGAGTTCGTTCCGCTCGTGATTCGATTGTCATCAGAGATCCGTCGATACCACCAGGGCCAGCTCCGCGACAACGCCTTTCCCCGTGCACCGACGGCGTGGAATCGGCTATCGTGGCTCCGAAGATGAACGCCTCCGGAAGAAACCACTTTCGAATCGTGCTCACAGGCGGCCCCGGCGGGGGGAAGAGCACCGCCGCGGACCTCTTTCGCCGCGAGATCGGCGAAAGGATCGTCATCGTGCCCGAGACCGCAACCATGCTGTTCACCGGCGGCTTTCCTCGTGTTGGCGAGCCCAAGGCGCGCGCCGCGACACAGCAGGCGATCTTCCACGCTCAAGTCGCCCTCGAAGACATCCAGGGTGCGCTCTACCCGGGACGCGTGCTCCTCTGCGACCGAGGCACCATCGACGGCGCTGCCTTCTGGCCCGAGGAGGCCCCGAAGGGATTCTTCGAAACCCTACGCACCAGTCCCGAGCTCGAGCTCGCCCGCTACGACGCCGTCATCTTCTTCGAGTCCGCTGCCGTCGGCGACATCTCGATCGAAGGCGGCAACCCTGCGCGAACCGAGACCAACGAGGAAGCCCGGCAGCTCGACATGCGGCTCCGGGAGCTCTGGTCTCAGCACCCGAATTTCCATTTCGTGCCACATTCGACTTCGTTTTTCGCGAAGCTTCAGAATGGGCTCGAACAGCTTCAGGCCATCGTGGACCACAACGGGCTGCTCGAGCCAGACCGGTAATCTGGCCGAACTAACCCATCTATACTAAGTGGTGTGGTGATGGGGATGAAACCACTCTTCGGCGATACCCGCGTTGGCCTCCTCTCGGGGCTGTTCGCGTTGTCGCTCACGCTCGTCTCGACGCCGGGATGCATCAGTCAGATGCAATCCGACATCGCGGCAAATCAGAAGCGCCTCGACTCACTCGAAGAGGACCTCGAGGTGAAGCGAAAGGAGCTCGAAGAAGCTCTAGCCGAGGCCAGTCGGGTCCTCCGGCGGAACAGCGCCGACCAAGGGCTACAGATCGAGCAAATTCAAATGCGACTGGCCGCAATGGAAGGGGAGATCGCCGAGCTTCGACACGAGAGCAGCGGCACCACGAAGGAGCAGGCCGAGCGCAGCCTCGAGCTCCAACGCCGCCTCAGCGAAGTCGCTCGTGCCGCGGGGATGGACGTCCCCCTCGACTCCGCCGACATCCCGGACGGTAAGAAGGCGCACTGGGACGCTCTCAGCAAGTCCTACCGGATCAACAAGTACTCGTACACGCGCAGCCTCGCGCGCGCGTACGTGCAGCGATACCCGAAAGACGAGCACGCGGACAATGCGCAGTACATGATCGGGTCGAGCTATTTGAAACAGGACCAGGCGGCTGCGGCACTCGGCGAGTTTCAGAAGGTCATCTCGACCTATCGCAAGGGCGACGTCCTCGACCGAACCCTCTTCGACATGTCGCAGGCGTTTCTCGCGGTGCGTTCGTGCAACGATGCGGGTACGGCGCTCAAGGCACTCCTGAAGAACCACGGCCGCTCGAAGCTCGCGCCGCGCGCAAAGAAAGAGCTCCGCAAAGTCCGTGATCTCGGCCCGGCCGACTGCGACGACCGCTAGGGGTTCTCGGCCGAAGGCGAGCGGCTCAAATAGATCGGTGACGACCAGGCGCGTTCCTGCGTCGTCGAGAGGCAGTCGTCGTCGAAAGGCGTGCGGTAGTCGCCGTAGCAGGGGTCGCATTCCTCGCCTTCACAGCGAAGTTGCCCGGCGTTGACCGCCTCCGTAGGCTCCTGAATCGCGCGAACGTAGTAGAGCACCTCGCGATCCGCCGAGGAGTACCAGGGGTCCTCGAACTCGACCTCGCAGAGCTCCGAGTCCGCTGGGCAGGGGACCGTCAGCCAAGGGTCCTCGATCAGCTCTTCGATCAGCTCGGTTTCGCGGAGCTGGCGGCCGATGCGCACCACCTCGATACGCGTGATTCGGCGCCGCTCGTCGGAGGGGTGGTAACACTCTCCCGCGCAGATCCGCTCCACCCGCTCGGCGCCGAGGGCGTCGTTCACTTCACTCGGGCAACCCGGAAGCTGAGCGAACGCACCCGCCGCTCGCACACGAAATTTCGGAACCCCGTCGAACCTGAGCTGGCTGCCCATGGGAACCCGGTCCTCCCCGGCGTTGACCAGGTCGAACCAGAGCAGGATGCGGTCCCCGGAGGTCCCGTAGACTTCGCGATCAAACAGGGCTTTCCAAATCGCGTCCCGCGTCCGCTCCTTGGCGTGCACCGCAACCAAACCTCCCGTCAGGAAGAACGAAGCCTGACGCTCGAGCCAGACCCGGCGGAAGGGCGGACGTGCAAACACCTGCTCCGGCGAGAGCGCGACGGACTCTTCGGTCAGGTCGGAATCACCAAAGAGATAGTCACGCCAGTCTTGGTTCACCGCGCCCCGCGCCTCACTCATCTTCCGACGCTCGTACTCCTTGTACCCCGTTCCCGGGCGAGCCGAGTGGTTGTCACTCGACGCGATGAATCCGAGAGTGCTGTGCCGCGGCGTCTCGCCCTCTTCGAAGCTGCCGCGGGCCAAGATGTACTGCATCGAACCGCCCGGGCGATACGAGTAACTGGGCTGGAAGCAGTCCGGGCATTGGTCGCAGTCTCCCCACTCCGTCACTTCGGTGCCTGGTAGCGTCAACTGACCCGACACGCCGATCCGCAGGAAATTCTTCTCCGCTTCGTCGACTCTCCGATCGCAGTCCTCCGAAAGCGGATTCTCGCAGCGGCTCCGCACGATCTCCCCTGCGCGCCAGCAGCAGGGCTCGAACTCACCCTGCGGCTCCGGGCAGCTCCAGCCTTCCTCCGTTTTCTCCGCGGCCCGATAGGCTCGGTACTCCTCAGAGTTTCCATGCCCAGAAAACACTTCGATCAGCGGCTGCCACTTTGGATTGTCGTGCTTCGCCTGAAGCTGCTTGTCGTACGAATAGCCTGGCGGTGTGTAGAATCCCCACGTCGTTCCGTGGGGGATCACCATCGCCTCGTGCCCCCACTGGTCGAGCTTCCGAAAGAGCGACTCCGGAGTTCGCGCCAGCTCGCGACAATCCTCGGGAAGGTCGGGCGATGCGGCGTCTTCGTTGCAGAGGTCGAGGCTCGCGATCTCCCGAACGTGACGAGCCGCATTCGTGTACGGTTGATGCTCGGGATAGGTCTTGATCGGAATCTTCCAGTTCGCCCGAATCGTTTCCATGCTGCGGAACGCCTGAGACGCGAGCCCCGGAGCGGCGATCGGCCGGCTCGGTAAGCTGGCATCGTCCGTGTCTTTGAAGATCACGTTTCGATGTCCGTAGTGCTCCTCGGGCGTAATCCCGATCTGCGTCCATTCGAAGCCAGTAAAGCCGACGAGGTCCGGCTCCTCGCTTTTCGCGTCGACGGCGTTGCACTGGCGAACCGACTCCCGGACCATGTCCCAGGTGCGCGGCGTCAACGCTTCAGCGTGATCGGTAAGCGAATAGAAATCGAGCTGCGAACAGAAGCGCGCAAAGTCGCAAGCATCGGCGGGCGGATGCACGCCCTCCCCGCCCATCAAGGGGAGCCCCCATTGAAAAGCGTCGACCGAGAGCGTCGAGTGCACGTGCAAGTCACCAAATAGGACACGGGCCTCGTCGTCACCCGCCGCTCCAGCTTGGGCTTCCTCGCGGGCGCTGAGCAAAGCGCGGTCGAGCGGCGCCGCGGTAATCGCCCCGTCGCCGTGGAGCTCTCCGCTCCCAAACACCGTCCAAAGCCCAAACGCCACGACTGCCAAGACCGCGGCCGCCACGAGGCAGCCAAGCTTCCAGATCTTCATCGGGGCGCAGCATAAGGGCCGGCCTCAACGTCGCAAAGAAGAATCGTAGCTCTAGCGCGCCCAGCGCACGGTCTCGGCCACGCCGTCGATCACTTGGTTCTGGTCGAGGCCGTCCTGGCCGCTCAAGTACACGCCCGGCGAACCCCGTCGATTCGAGGTGAAGGCAATCAAACGGCAGTCCGGCGAGAAGGCCGGATCTTTGTTGTCACCCTGCCCCTGCGTCAGTCGCGTGTACTCTTGCGTCTCGACGTTGACGGTGAAGATGTCGAAGTGACCGTCGCGACCGCTAAACGCGAGCAAGGGCTGCTCAGGATCCGCGCACCAGGCCGGCGTCTGATTGTGATTTCCGCGAAACGTCACGCGCTGCACGTTGGTTCCGTCGGTCTTCATGGTGAAGATCTGCGGGCTGCCGTGACGGTCCGATACGAACGCGAGCTTTCCTCCGGGCCCGCAGGTCGGGCTCACATCGATGCCGCGGCTCCGCGTCAGGCGCCGAAGCGCCGTGCCGTCGACGTTCGAGCTGTAGATCTCGTAGTTCCCCGAACGCGACGAGGAGAAATAGACTCGTTCGCCGCAGACCGAAGGCGCCATCGTGATGCCCTTGCCTCCGATGATCGGTTTGCCCCCAACTCGCGTGTTCGTGATGAACATCCCGCGCTTGGTCATCCGGGTGTACCAGATCGAGCCTTTGCCGAATGTCGGGAGCATTGATACGCCACCGCCACTCGACACCCGCCGGAGGCCGTGGCCGTCCATCGAAGCGGCGTAGACGGTCTTGTGTCCGGGGCCGTGCTTTCGTGCGAACGCGATTTCGGTCCCGAAGGGGCCATAGGTGCCGGTGACGACGCCAATGACTTGGTTGACGAAGTCGTGCAGCCACTTGCGAAGCTCGCTCGAGGGTCCTCGGTAGGTTCGGCGAAGCGCCGGCACCTCTCCTTGGCCCGACTGGTAGAAACGGAGCTCGACGCTCAGTCCAGCTTCAGTGCCGAAAATCTGGCCTTTGATGACGCCGTTCGCGCCCAGAACCGCCCAGGCTCCCGTGTCGATGCCAAGCCCGAGACCAGTGGAATCGTGGCGCACGGACTTCGGGCCGATCACACGGAAGCCGGGCATCAATCGAAAATCGTTCTGCAAGACGGCGCCGCCGGTGGCCGCCAGGACCTTGGATTCGCCGATCAG
>JBLYYU010000539.1:0-9470 GCA_048550275.1 Polyangiales bacterium | reverse complement strand
AGGCTTCTGAGCGCCGTATTCTCTTCGAAGCGCCATCAAGCCGGGCATCTCGTGCTCGGCGATAGCGATTTCCTTTCGTCCCCAGTCGGCCAACGAAAGTTCGGCAACCTTGTGCTTCAGATCTGGATTTGGGCTCATGATTTCCTTGTCTCCTATTTGTCTCCACGTCGCGCTGCCAGCACCTGCCACTTCAAGTGGCTATCCGGTCCAGGCCCATAACGCGCCGCGGGAATTGCAAAAACCTCCGGGCTCTTCAAGCCCGCTGAATTGGCGAAATCACAAAGCTCTTCGCGCTCGAAGCCAAGCCAGAGGTCCGCTTGGCGGTCGCGCATGAGCTCGTCGTCGTGTGAACAGTAGTCGATGACGATGAGTCGACCGCCCGGGCGCACCAAGGAGCCCAGGAGTGCGACCACCTGTTTCGGTTTCGGTGCGTGGTGGAGCAAGCGGACAGCGAACACCGCGTCGGCGCCTCCGAGCTCGTGAACGCGTTCGGTAACCGCCGGATCGTCGTAGTCAGCCTGCATGAGCTCGACGTGGTCGTAGCCTCTGCGAGACAGCCGTCGCTCCGCCGCCTCGAGCTGTTTCTCCGAACGGTCGACGGCGATCACCCGGTCGAAGAGAGGCGCGATGAGCTCGACTAGCGCTCCATCGCCCGTACCGAGATCGAGCGCGAGCGAATTCCGCGGCAACAGAACGCGAAGCGCCGTGAGGTAGGCCGACCATTCATCCACGGGCCGTGGACTCGTCGTGTCCGCCGGTTGCTCGAAGAACTCGCGTGCCTCTTCGTCCCGCGCCCGGATGACCGACGCGACGCGCTCGAGGCTGCCGTCCTCGCTGCACAGCGCACGACCGGACTCGATGGCGTCCGCGATCAATGGGTCGCCGTTCAAATCGGGCGACAAGCTCGCGAACGCGCGCGTTCCCTGACGCCGAACCGCCACCAAACCAGCTTCGCGTAGGAGCTTGAGATGCTTGGACACGTTCGGCTGCGCCTCGCGCGTGAGCTCCGCCAGCTCGCCGATCGAAAGCTCATCCTCGGACGTGAGGCCGAGCAAACGAAGCCGCCGCGGCTCCCCAAGCAGACGGTAGAGCTCCCAGCGAGGGGATTCAGCGAGGGCCAGCGGCATTGGATCTGATATATGCCCTCATTCGCATAGATGCAAGCAAGGTGGCGACGAATTCCTGCAAACGTCTGAAACTACGCCTTTTTTTCTCTCAATGCGCGCTGGTAGTACTGGAGCGCAAAGTCGCCACCTCGCTCGCATGCCCTCTCGAGCAGCGGCACGGCATCGGCCGGCTTCCCTAGCTCGACGAGAACAGCCCCCTCGAGCGCAGGGTCCGCGGAGCGCTCTCCGGACATTGAGGTGAGCGCCTGCTGGGCCTCGCCGGCTTCGCCGTTCATGAGCCGCCCCCATGCGAGAAGGTGAAACGCCTCGTCCAGTTCCTCCGTGGAATCGGCGTTCGCCACCAACTCGGAAGCAACCTCGACCAGACCTCGTCCGTCTCCGCGTTCGAGCGCTTCGAAACCACGTTGGACGAGGCTCTTTGGCGGACCGCTTTCCTCGGCAGGCGAGTCGAAGCGTTGTCGTTCGATGCGGAAAGCCTGATACGTGCTGAACGCGAGCAGGAACAAGAGGATCGTCGCCGGGTACTGCTGAAGGCTAACCGTCAAGACGAAGAGCAAGCCAATGACGGCGAACGAAATATAGCAAGCCAGCAACCGGCCGCGCGTCGGAGCCAGCAGCTCCATGAGCGAAGCGACGATGTTGCCGCCATCGAGCGGCAAGACAGGCAACAGGTTCAGAAGGCCCCAGCCGAGGTTGACGAAGATCAGCGACCGAAACCCGTAGCGAGCCAACGAGGGGTCGGGAACACGGAGCACATCCATCAGAACCAGCGCGACCGAACCGATGAAGATCCCAACCGCAGGGCCGGCGGCGCTCACCAGCAGGCTTCGGCCCGGACTCATCGGTTCGCGCTGCTCCCACCAGGTCAGGCCGCCGAGCGCGATCAGCTCGATTCTCGGCTGCCGGCCGAATGCGCGACCCACCATCGCATGACCCAGCTCGTGCATCAGGATCCCTTGAAACACGACGACAACCCAGATCAGAAGCCCCGCCCAACCCTGATCGCTGTTGAGCGTCCAGAGCCAGAGCGCCATCAGCCAAAACCACAAGTGAATGCGGATGGGGATTCGAAATAGGCTGAACTCGATGCTCATCGCGGGAATATGGGTCGCCGCCGGGCAGTCGACCAGTGCCTGCGGGCATCAGCGCCGCGATTCTTCTGCAATTCGCTTCTTGGTCGCCGCCCAGCCACAGATTGGGCACTGGCTGAGATCGTGCCCACGAGCCGGGCAGTGCTCACGACCGAAGTAGATGATCTGCAAGTGGCGACGGTTCCAGGTGTCCTCCGGGAACAAGCTCTTGAGGTCCGCCTCGGTCTTGACGACGTTCTTGCCGTTGGAGAGCCCCCAGCGGGCGGCGAGTCGATGGATGTGAGTGTCGACCGGAAAGGCGGGCCGGCCGAAAGCCTGGCACATCACGACCGACGCGGTCTTGTGGCCGACACCAGGCAGCGCCTCGAGCGCGTCGATGTCATCGGGCACTTGCCCGTCGTGGCGTTCGAGAAGCAGCCCCGCCATCGCCTTGAGGTTCTTGGCCTTGGTCGGCGCCAGGCCGACGGTGCGAATCAGGGAGAGGATTCGTTCAACGGGCAAGGCGGCCATCGCGCCCGGGTCCGGTCCTTCTGCGAACAGGGCCGGTGTAACCTCGTTGACCTTCTTGTCGGTGGTCTGCGCGCTCAGCAACACCGAGACCAGCAGGGTGAACGGATCTTGGTGATCGAGGGGGATCGGAGGCTCGGGATAGAGCTCATCGAGAATCGCACCGATGCGATCGGCTTTGTCCCGGCGCTTCATCGGCGTCGAGCTACAGCTCTCTAGCGCTCTGGTTGATCTTGTACTTCCCGACCAGACTGGCTTGCCCGAGAACGTGACCCTCGATGGCGGCCTGCACATCGGCGGCGGTGAACTTCCCTTCGACGGCCACGCGCTCGACGTCCAGCGCAAGGACGGTGAACCGGTAGTGGTGCACGATGCTGTCGTTGAAGGGCGGGCAAGGGCCGTCGTACCCGAAGTAATCGCCCGCCATATCCGGATCGGCGGCGAACCAGCCGGTGTAGTCATTGATGCCCTGACGGCTGCTCTGGGGACCGTTCGGGCCGTCCTTACCTTTGGGCGTGATGCCGTCGCAGAAAGCCCCCTCGGCCACCGTTGCGTCTGGCGAAAGATCGACGAGCACCCAGTGACAGAAGTCCGCCCGCGGCAGGTCCGAGGGCACCACCCGGCCGACCTGATTCACGTCGTCCGGCTTGGTCGGAGCGTCGCCGTCGATGCAAAGGATGGCAATCGATTTCGTGCCGTCAGGCAGGTCCGACCAGGCCAGATGGGGGTTTCGGTTGTCCGAGAGATCGATCTGCCCTTCCGCGCTGGTCTTGCCGAATGCGTATTGGGTGGGCATGAAATCACCGTCGTTGAAGCTGTCGCTACGCAGTTGCATGGAGGGAGATCAGCACCGGGCTCGGGCGGTGTCAATCGCTCTGTGCCGGAACAGCCTCAGCGTCCTCGAAGGACGTCCAAGTATCGTTCCGCGGTGCGCTCCCACGGGAACGTCGACGTGACGTACTCGGCGGTTCGCTGGCTGGCATTGCGCAGGCCCTCAGGGTCATCGAGCAACTTCTCGATCCGGGACGCGAAAGCGCCGGCGTCCTCGGTGGGAGCAAACCAGCCGTTGACTCCCTCGTCGATCACGTCGCGTATCCCCTCGAGGTCGGCGGCGAGGGTAGGCAGACCACACGCTCCGGCCTCGAGCATGACGATCCCAAACCCTTCCATGTCACCGGGAACGACGACGTTTGGCATGACGAAGACGTGGCCTCGACGGTAGAGCTCTACGAGATCTTCTTCCGAGATCTTTCCAAGGCAGCGTACGCGCTTCTGAAGCCCGGTTCGCTGAATGGTCGCTTCGATGTTCTCACGCTCCGGGCCGTCGCCGGCGAGCCAGAAGAACACGCGATCGGGAAGCCTGGGCATCACGTTCTCGATGAACCAAGCGAAGCCTTTTCGGCGAACCTGACGGCCCACGGTCACCAGCAGGAACGCTTGATCCGGCAGCGTCGGCGCACCGGCAATGCTCAACCCGGCGGGCTCCGCTCGCGAATCGGGCACGCCTTCAAATCGATCGAGATCGACGGCGTTGGGCACGACGTGCACCCGCTCACGCGGCAAGCCTCGAGCTACCAGCTCTTCGCCCGTGGCCCTGCTGACGGGCATGGCGGCGTCGAGCATCCCGCAAAGCCTGCGCACGGCCTTTTGATAGACTGGATTCGGATCGGTCACGTCGAGCCCATGCACGATTGCCGCCAAGCGAATCCCTTTCTTCTTGAGCGCCGGGCCGGCGATCAGGAGCGGAAGCGCCGTCGTCATGCTCGTGAACAAGATCGTGTCGGACCGGTGAGCCGAAGCCTCGCGCCCAAGCCGAACCCCCAGCGATGCGAGAAACGGAACCGCCTTGACGTGCACCCACTTCCAGCTCGAACGAAGCGCCAGTGTCCGCATTGCGACATCTTCACGTTGCACGAGCGCAGCGTGGAGCTCCGTCGCCACGCGCTGCATCCCGCCCATGTTGCTCAACGGTGCGTCCGGCGGCGGAAATGAATGGGAGACGAAGAGGAGTCGCATCGGCGCTGCGCGCTATTCGTAGGTGCAGAGGTATGCCGTGTCGACGGCGACACGAAGCTGGAACTTCTGGTTGGCCTCCACCACGAAGCTGGAGCCGGCGTCGAATCGCGTCCAGTCGTCGGCGCCCGGAAGCTTGACCGTGAGCGTCCCGCTCACGACGGCCATCGTCTCTTTCTGACTGGTCCCGAATTCGTACTCGCCGGGAGCCATCACGCCGACGGTCGCGCGAAGCGTTTCGGTCTGAAACGCGATCGATTTGACGTTGCCGTCGAAGTACTCGTTGACGTCCAGCATGCTCATCCTCCGTAGAAAACCTTCTCGCCGAGGTCTTTGAGCCAGAGCGTTGCGTCGTCTGCACGGCCTTCCGGCTGCTTGGTGACTCCGGCGTTGACGACCTCCCCGACGAACAGTGAATGGTCTCCTTTTTCAACGGTATCGACGAGCTTGCACTCGATGAAGGCCGGCGCGTCGTCGAGGATTGGCGATCCGGTGCTCCCGCTGTGGCACGGTTCGCCGCCGAGCGTGTTGCCATCGCGTTCGACGGGCTTGAAAAAGGCGTAGGCCTGCCCTTGCTGACCTTTGGCGAGCACGTTGAGCGCGAAGGTCCCGGTGGACTTGATCAACGCATGGGCGCCCGACTCGACCTTCACTCCGACGGCGATCAGGGGCGGCTCGAAAGCGGCCTGAGTTACCCAGTTGACCGTCGCCGCGGCAACATTGCCGTCGCCGTCCTCGGCCGTTAGCACATAGAGCCCGTAGGGGATCATCCGAAGAGCGGTCTTCTTGGCGTCATTGTCCATGAGCGCCGACCTACCACGGCCCGGCGCCTGTGTCAGCAGCACCTCGTCTCGCCGCCGGAGCGCCGAGCCAGGACATGGCGAAGCGGCGGCCCTAGGGCGGGCAAGACGCGCTTGATTGACCGTAGCCGAAGGTCATGGCGCGGATCGGATGGCCGCCCGTATAGGCGCCGCTCGAGAGCTCCTCCCAATTCACCCCGTCCTCGCTCCGGTAGAAACGCTCCGCGCCGTAGCTCTCGCCCCATCTGTTGCTCACCCCGACGATCGTGCCCTGATCGCTCACGGCCGCGACGCCGAAGTCGACGTCGTTCGGCACCGTGGAGGTCGAGGTCCAGTTCTGGCCGTCGCTGCTTCGGTACAACGTCCCGTAGTTCCAGGCCATGAATTCGCTGCCGTTCCAAATACCGTTGGACCGGAGACCGGTGGGAAGCGAGGCCAGGGTCCAGGTCTGTCCGCCGTCCGTCGAGGAGCAGACGTTTCCGCTCCCGGGCGTCATGACGATGGTTCCGTTCCCGTATGTAATGCGGCCTTGATACTCACCACCGGTGCAAGAGCCTGGGATCGATTGAGGCTGGTTCCATGTGCTGCCGTCGCTGCTCACGACGACACCTGCATCGGACGACATGATGAACCGTCCTCCACCGTATGGAACGAATGCCACATCTCGAACGTTGGTTGCAGGCAAATCGACGCCACTGAAACCGCTCCAGATGCTTCGATCGTCATCATCCGAGTAGTCGCCCCAGCGATGGGCGGCGACAAGTCGACCGTTCCCGTACGCCACTCCCCCAAACTGGCCGCCGTCGTAGATCGAGGTCCAGAGCACGCCGTCTAGGCTCCGGACGATGCTCCCTTCCGCACCCCAGCCGAAGGTAGCGAAGAACCAGCCGTCACCCCAGGTGATCCCTCTCGCCGCCCCGGGTCCGTGGTCGCACGAGTTCTCTCCGTTGGGCGGGCAGTACTCTCCTGCTTCGTCGGACTGATCGGCAACCCAGGTTCGTCCGTCATCGCAGGAGATCGTCGTTCGACCGGCGTGTCCCTGCGCGATGAACATCGCGACCCCGCCACTGCCGGCGCTTCCGCCGCTGCCGGCACTTCCGCCGCTGCCGCCTTCGCCAGCAACACCGCCGGAACCACCGTCGCCGCCGATCCCGCCGCTACCTGCGGATCCGCCCGACCCGCCTACACCGCCGCTGCCCGCGGAGCCGCCGGTCAAACCAGTTCCGTCACTAATATCACCTGAGCAAGCCCCAACCACGACTACCAAGAAAGCCAAAGCCGCGAACTTCCATCCGGCGCATCCCCCGATAGCGCACTTCATGTTGGCTACAGTGTGACGTGGGGTGGAGGCCCGTGCCAGCGTGCTATGACCCCACCATGATCGTCGAACATTTCTCCGTGGCACCACTGGGGTGCAACTGCGTGATTCTGGGTGACGAGGAGCGCGGAACGGCCATTGTGGTGGACCCCGGTGGCGAGGCGGCCCGGATTCTCGATCGCCTCACCGAGCTGGGACTGCAGTGCGAAGCCATCGTGCACACACACACTCACTTCGATCACATCGGCGCGACCAAGGCGGTTCAGGATGGCACCAATGCTCCGATCATGATTCATGAAGAAGACCTGTTCCTCTATGAGGGGGTCCAGATGCAGCTCGACGGATTCAGAGCGCCTTTCCGCGCGCCCGAGATGGCCGCGGTCGACCGCTTTCTCGCCGACGGCGACACGGTTTTGGCCGGTGAGCTGGAAGCGGACGTGGTGCACACCCCGGGCCATTCGCCCGGCAGCATCTGCCTAACTGTCGTCGGCGATCGCCCGATCGTGGTGGCTGGCGACACGCTCTTCGCACGAAGCGTCGGCCGGAGTGACCTCTGGGGCGGCAATGCATCCCAACTCGTCGATTCGATCAAACGCAGGCTCTTTGCGTTGCCGGACGAGACCCTGGTGATCTGCGGCCACGGCCCAAACACCACCATCGGCGAGGAACGACGCTTGAACCCGTTCGTCGGCGGCGCCTAGGCGTCGTCCCAAAGCTCGAGCGCACCCCGCATCGCTTCGGCCAGCGCAAAGACCCTCACGTTTTCGGGGAGGTCGGATTGGATGTTCTGCGCGTTGCCGCCTCCAAGGTGAAGGCGGTCGTAGTTGAAGAGTCGCTCGAGCTGCGCGATCGCGTCCAGCACGCGCGCAGTCCATTCGAGCCCGCCGACGCGCTTGAGCTCGCTGTCACGGACCAGGTCCTCGTATGTTTGCCCGTCGCGCCACGGATGATGCCCGAGCTCGAGGTTCGGCACGAGCACGCCATCGATGAACAGGGCAGTGCCCATTCCGGTACCCAAGGTAGCGACGAGCTCGACACCGTCGCCCCGTGCCACGCCTAGCCCTTGCAGGTCGACGTCATTGACGGCACGAACCGGGCGCCCGAGCTTGTGCGAAAGCAACTCGCAGAGCGCGACGCCGTGCCAGAGCTCGTTGCCGAGGTTTGGCGCATTCATGGTGACGCCCCCTTTGACGACTCCGGGAAAACCCACGGAGACGCGCTGATGGGGCGGCAAGGTGTCCGCCATATCGTGAATGAGAGTGACGAACGCGTCGGGCGTCGGTGGTACGGGGGTCGGCCGTGCGAGCGCCTCGCCCGAAGGCTCACCGTCCTCGTCGAGCACGAACATCTTGATGCTCATGCCTCCGATATCGACAGCTAAGGTGGTCATGTCCCCGGATTCTTACGGCTACGGTAGTACTCGATCAAGCGACTGGTGGAACTGTCGTGCTCGCCGTTCGCGCCGCTGAGCTCGGGAAGGATGACCTTCGCCAACTGCTTGCCGAGCTCGACGCCCCACTGGTCGAAGCTGTAGATGTTCCAGATCACGCCCTGGACGAAGATCTTGTGCTCGTAGAGCGCGATGAGTCGCCCGAGAGCGCGCGGACTGAGGCGCTCGAGCATGAACGTGTTGCTGGGGCGGTTTCCTGCGAAGGTCTTGTGCGGGACCAGTGCCTCGACCCGCTCCGGAGTTGCTCCGCTTACCTCGAGCTCTGCACGGGCCTCGGCCGAGCTCTTTCCCCGCATCATCGCCTCGGCCTGGGCGATGCAGTTGGCCACCAAGATGTCCTGATGCTCCCCGATCGGGTTCTGACTCTGCGCCGCGACTATGAAATCACAGGGCACTAGGTGCGTGCCCTGATGCAGAAGCTGGTAGAACGCATGCTGGCCGTTCGTCCCTGGCTCACCCCAGACGATCGGGCCGGTCGTGTAGCCTTCGATGATTGCACCGTCCCGCGACGCGCTCTTGCCGTTGCTCTCCATGTCCGCCTGTTGAAGGTAAGCCGGAAATCGATGCAGGTACTGGTCGTAGGGAAGAACCGCGTACGAGGGGGCCCCGAAGAAGTTGTGATACCAGACCCCGAGCATCGCCATGATGACGGGGATATTTTCCGAAAGGGGTGCCGTCCGGAAATGCTCATCGACTTCATAGGCGCCGGTCAGTAGCTCCTCGAAATGGTCCATTCCGATGACGGTCGCAATCGAGAGTCCGATAGCGGACCAGAGCGAGTAACGGCCTCCGACCCAATCCCAGAACTCGAACATGTTGTCGGCGTCGATTCCGAACGCCACGACCGCGTCGCGATTGGTGGAGAGAGCCACGAAGTGCTTGGCGACGGCCTCCTCGGCGCCAAGCTGTTCGATGAGCCAGCGTCGGGCGGAATGGGCGTTGGTCAGTGTCTCCTGCGTCGTGAAGGTCTTCGACGCGACGATGAAGAGTGTCGTCTCGGGCTGAACCTGCCGAAGCACCTCGGTCAAGTGCGTACCGTCGACGTTGGAGACGAAGTGGGCCCGCAACCCTTCCTTCCAGTACGGTCGAAGTGCTTCGGTGACCATGACCGGGCCGAGGTCCGAGCCGCCGATTCCGATGTTGACGACGTCGGTGATCGCGCGT
>JBLYYU010000538.1:0-15452 GCA_048550275.1 Polyangiales bacterium | reverse complement strand
GCTTCGCGGATTCGAGCGTGAACGTCGTCGTTCGAATCGCGCGCGCCGACGGCGATGTTCACCACGCGATTCTCGACACCGGGACCCCGGCCCTCACCGTGGTCACGAAAGAAGAGGAATCACACTCGTTCCTCGAGTACTTGGCGCTCGGGGTCGAGCATTTGCTCACCGGTTGGGATCACCTGACCTTCGTTCTCGGGCTGTTGGTCCTTTTTGGCTGGCACCGCCGCCTCATCGCGGCGGTCACCGCGTTCACGGTGGGCCACAGCCTCACACTTGCGCTCTCCGTGCTTCGCATCGTTTCGCTCCCAATGCTCCTCGTCGAAGCCCTGATCGCCTTCACAATTGTCGTCCTTGCTCTCGAGATCCAATCCGGAAAGCACGGTCCGGTCTGGCGGCACCCTTGGACGCTGCCAGGCGCGCTCGGTCTTCTCCACGGGCTCGGCTTCGCCTCGGTGCTTTTCGATGCGGGCTTGCCGAGTGATGAAATCCCCCTCGCGCTGCTGGGCTTCAATCTGGGACTCGAAGTCGCACAGCTCGGCGTGATCGCAGTCGCCTGGCTTGGATACAGGGCCTTACGCTGGGCCGTCCCCGAGCGCTGGCGAAGCAATCGATCGATACCCGCGTATGTGATCGGTTCGCTCGCGGCGTTCTGGGTCATCGAACGCTGCCTCGCGGCCTTTGGCGTCGTCGTCTAGCTCGCTCGCGCGTCAGGGTCCATCAAGCCGAACGCTGCGGCCGCCGCGCGCCGATCCGCCGAGTGCAACCTCGCGGTTTCGAGGTAGCGGCGGAGCTGCTCCGCGGCCTGCCCCTTGTCGAAACGGTTCCGCTTTCGTGCGGGTGTTTCTAGAGCCGCGTCGAGGTGTTCCGCGAAGCGCTCGCATTCCATCGCCGCGATGTCGATCAAAGGCTTGTCTGCGAGCGCGCGCCGATTCAGGCTGCTGACCGCCGTGGTGAGCGGCCTCGCGTACGGATAGCCCGTTGCGCGCATGAGCTTCGGCCCGAACGCTCGGAAATGTCGCGCGAACTCTTGCGCGAAATCGCGGTCCTCGCCTTCCGGTGGCAGGGCAGAGGCCTTTGCGATGAAGGCGCGTAGAATGAAGCGAAACGCCCAGATGTCCTGGTCCACGCTCTTCGGCACGCGCTGGCTGCGGCGCTCGGTAGGTTGCGCTTCTGTCCCGCTTCGGAGTGACTTGGCCGCCTCTTTGAGCTGGGCGCGGGCGTCGTCCACGGCTCGAAGATCCACGTCTTCGAGCCCCGCCTGAACCTGGTCGAGACCTTGCAGCGAAAGGAAAAGCTTGAGCGCGCCGAGCTCTCGCTGAACTCCGGCGACGATGACCTCCGACGGCTGAGCCCCGTCGTTCGCCCCGAGCTCGCGTCCGAGCTCACGATCAGCGATGCCCAGGAAGCGGTTGGCGCGGAGCAGCGTCAGAAACGCCACCATCTTCGCCGCGCCGCTCTTCCAGAAATCTAGATCCTTGGCGAGGACGTCCGGGCCAACGAGCTCGTCCACGTTCAAGAACTGCAGGGGCTCCGCCGGGCTGAAGAAGGCATTGCGCTCGAGCTCACGCAGAAAGAAGTCCGTGCTCGCTTCGAACGCTCCGGAGTCGACGCTCGGCAGGTCGAGGAGTCGGCCGCTCACCCGAAACGCGTCGCGGAGCGATCGATCCAAAGCCAACAGGGACGAGTATGGATCCCCGCTCCCGGTTCCCGGCGACGGCAATCGAGCATCGTTTCTCAGCAGCCGGGCGACCAAATCGATCGCCCTGTCGTAGCCCGCGTGCACCGCGCGAAGGCTAGAGCGGTAGTCCGATTGGGAAACCAAAGCACTGTGATTCTCTACCTTACGATACGCGACGAGACCGGACAGTAGGGCCTGCAACGGGAGCAAGAGCCCGCTCCGCTGTTCTTCACTGAGCGTTCCTCGCCAGCGTCTCCAAAGTTCCGCATCCCCGGGCGTCCAGCGCTCGGCAGAGGACAGAAGGCCTTCGAGAGCCTGGTTTTTTAGGGGTTTCATGGGGTTTTCGGTGCCAGAGATCAGAACAGGCCGGACTGTGTGTCACTAGGCTGCTCTTTGCCGAGATGCTCGAAAGCGTGCCGGGTAGCCACACGTCCCCTCGCCGTGCGCGCCAGCAAGCCCTTCTGAAGCAGATAGGGCTCGTATACATCTTCGAGCGTATCGCGCGGCTCGCTGAGCGCAGCCGCCAAGGTTTCGATGCCGACGGGACCGCCATCGTAGTGGTCGATGATCACCGTGAGGTATCGCCGGTCCATTTGGTCGAGCCCCCCAACGTCCACGTCCAGCCGGTCGAGCGCTTCGCGCGCTGTCTTCGCGTCGAGCTTTCCATCCGACAAGACCTCAGCGAAATCGCGCGCCCGCCGTAGGAGTCGATTGGCGATTCGTGGTGTGCCGCGCGATCGACGAGCGAGCTCGTGGGCGGCCTCGGCGCTGACCGAAAGCGCGAGCAGCCGCGCGCTTCGCTCGAGGATCGACCGCAAGGCATCGTCGGGGTAGTAATCGAGCCGGGCCACGTAACCGAATCGAGAGCGCATCGGGTTGGTGAGCAAGCCCGTTCGAGTCGTGGCGCCCACCAGAGTAAATGGGCTCAAGGGGAGCTGCAGCGTTTGAGCGTATGGCCCATCGCCGTTCACGATGTCGATTCGAAAGTCTTCGACGGCCGTGTAGAGGTTCTCTTCGACGGTCGCGTTGAGGCGGTGGATCTCGTCGATGAAGAGCACGTCGTTCGGCTCGAGCTTCGTCAGGAGCGCGGCGAGTTGTCCCTTGTGCTCGATTGCGGGGCCGGAGGCCGAGTGCAGGGTTACCCCACGCTCTCCCGCCAAAATCAAGGCCAACGTGGTCTTCCCGAGCCCCGGCGGACCGCAGAACAACGTATGGTCGATCGGCTCGCCTCTGCGCCGCGCGGCTTCGACGAAAACCCGAAGGTTATCCTTGATGCGCTCTTGGCCGACGAAGTCGTCGAACTGCGACGGGCGGAGGCTTCGGTCGAGGACGCTGTCTTCCGCCTGTTCGCCCATGCCCAGGCTTTCGTTCGCTCTGGCTTCCATTTCAGTCATGACAGCGCCGAGAGGGCAGCGCGCAACAGGCCTTCGACGTTTTCGTCAGTCGTCGCGCCCATCGCGTTTCCGACCGCGGCCTCCGCTTCGCTTCGTTTGTAACCCATCTGCACCAACGCACCAACGACCGTGTCGCCCGTGTCGCCGACGAGGCTCGGCACGGCGCGCAGTCGAACACCGGTCTTCCCGCTCGCGGCAAAGTCGAGCTTGTCTTGCAGGTCGACCAGGATTCTTTCGACAGTCTTCTTGCCGACGCCGCTGATCCCTTTGAACGCAGTCTTGTCCTGACGCGCGATTGCGTCTTGAAGCTCGCTCGCGTTCATTACACCCACGATCGCAAGCGCGAGCTTCGGACCGATGCTGCTCACCTTGAGGAGCGCACGAAACGCCGCCCGATCTTCCGAAGTCGCAAAGCCGAACAAGGTCATCGCGTCTTCACGAATGTGGGTGTGGATCTGAAGCGCGACGGCTTGCCCGGCCTCCGAGGCTAGCCGCCCCTCGGTTCCCTGCGGCAAGAAGACCTCGTACCCGACGCCGTTCACGTCGACCACGACCGAGCCATCGGCCTCCCGATGCACCACCATCCCGCTGAGCCTGCCGATCACGCGGGAAGGGTAGCAGGTTACTGAACAGATGTGTGTATTTCTGGGGGCCAGATAGAGCTAGCGCTTGCGTCCTAGCGCGCCCGACCTAGCCGCCTGGATATGCGTGATCGCCACTGCGAGCGCATCCGCCGCATCCTCTTCAGGCGGCGCTTTCAAGCCGAGCAGCGCGGTGACGAGCCTCCCCACCTGCACCTTGTCCGCCGCCCCACGCCCCACCACCGTTCGCTTGACGACGGCGGGTGGGTATTCGTGTAGCTCGAGCCCCGACTGCGCGGCAACCAAGAGCGCCACGCCGCGCGCGTGTCCGAGCTTGATCGCAGCGTTCGCGTACTTGGCGAAGAAGATCTCCTCGACCGCGATGGTCTCGGGCGCGTGCTGTCCGACGGCCTCTTCGAGTCCCAAGTGAATCAAGTGTAGGCGCTGCGCGAGCGGGAGTTTCTCCGGGGCGGAGATCGTTCCCGAGCCGATGTGCACGAGGCGCGTCCCTTCGAGCTGCACGACCCCCCAGCCGGTCCGCCGGCTTCCGGGGTCGATGCCGAGCACGCGCATCCTGACTCTCAATTCATTTCGGCGAGCGCTTGCTCGCTGAGCTCGAAATCGGAGAACACGTTTTGTATGTCCTCGTTGTCTTCGAGAGCTTCGAAGAGCCGAATCAGCTTCGCAGCGTCGTCGCCTTCAACGAGCTTTGGATTGTTGGGGATGTATTCGAGTGCAGCCTCTCGCACGCTGATCCCAGCAGTGGCGATTGCATCGCGCACCAAATCGAGATCGTTCCGTGCCGTCGTGACGACCCATTCTTCGCCGACGAGCTCCATGTTCTCCGCGCCGCCGCCGACCGCCGCCTCGAATAGCTCCTCCTCCGCAGCCGCGTCCTGGTCCACCCGGATGATCCCCCGCTGCTCAAATGCCCAAAGCGCCGAGCCGTTGCTGCTGATCTGGCCGTGGTTCTTGTCGAAGATCTTCCGCACTTCGGCGATGCTGCGGTTTCGATTGTCGGTCACGACTTCGCAAAGGAAGAGGGCGCCGTCCGCGCCAACCCCTTCGTACAGGAGCTCTTCGTACTGGATGCCTTCGAGCTCGCCGGTCCCCTTCTTGATCGCCCGGGTGACGTTTTCCGCGGGCATGTTCACGCTGCGCGCCAGATCGACCGCGCGGCGTAGACGGGCGTTGCCGTCGGGATCTCCGCCGCCGGAGCGAGCCGCGATGGTGATCTCCTTGATGACTTTGGTGAACAATTTCCCGCGCTTGGCGTCCTGAGCACCCTTGCGCCGCTTGATTGTCGACCATTTGCTGTGGCCACTCATGTTCGCCCGTTATTCAACGGAATTGCTCGGTTTTCAAGCGAATCCTCTGAGTGAATAAGACCCTGGCCGCCGCGTCGAACCTCCTATGAAACGCTTTGGGATTCTCATTATCGCGCTATTTGGAGTCGCCGGCTGTGACAGGGACTCCCGTTACTTCTGCATCTCTGACGGGCCGCTCAGCGACCGAGGCTGCTTTCTTTGTCGAGGCGACGAATGCGACCCACAGCCTGCGCCCCAACGAAGCATCTGCGCGACCGACGTCGACTGTGCCGTCGGCGAGCTCTGCACGGAGGTCGGCTGCGTTGCTGAGTGTGAAGCCGAGTACGATTGCCCGATCGGCACGACATGTTCGGACAACGGGCTCTGTTTGAACCCGCTCGAAGAGCAGCCGGATCCGCCGGAGCCACCGGCGTTCACCTGCCAGTTCAATTTCGAGTGCGGAGATGATCGAATCTGCATCGACGGCGAGTGCTTGATTACTTGCCTCGACGCCGCCTGTCCCGAGACCCAACAATGTGTCGCGGGCGCCTGCCGGCCTTGCACCGACGCGACCTGTCTCACGAACTGCAGCGAGGACGCCGAATGCGCTGACCACGAGTACTGCAACGCCTTCCAGTGCGTTCCGGATACGCGTCCCGAGACTTTCTGTCCCGAGAACGATTGTCAGCCGGACCGCATCTGTGTTCGCGGACAGTGTCGCACTCCATGCGACACCGACGACGAATGCGCGCGCATCGACACGACCATTCGGTTCTGCGCACCCGTCGAAGACCAGAACCTCTGCGTGCGTAGTAGCGAGGTCTTGGCCGAGTGTCAGCTCAACATCGACTGTGGGCTCGGCGACGAGTGCGTCGACGGAGCCTGCGCAGCCAATCCCGGATCGCCCTGAGCGACGAGCCTGGTGCCCAGCGCCTCACGAAGGCTCGCGACCGCGACCCAGCTGAAGCCAACGCAAAACAGGAGCAGAAACGGCACGCTCGCCCAACTTCGAGTCACGATAGCGACGAGCAGGCTGGTCGTGCAATAGAGCGCGAATACGAGCTCCAGCATGTTGTGCCAGGTCCATTTGCTGCGGTAGCGAGGGCCCTTTGACAGCGCGTCGCCCAGCTTGGGAGTCCGAACGAACTCGACGTCATGGCCAAAGAGACCTTCGAGCGCGGCACGGCCGTTGTTGATCGAAAGGCCGATGCCCAGCGCCATCATCGCCGGAAGCAGACGGATGGCCTCCCATCGGCGACCGTATAGGTCGCGGTGCGCGACGACGTAGAAGGCCGCGATCGAGCCGCAGGTTGCCAGGAACAAAGGAACGTCGAGCATCAAGAGCTCGGGGCGCTCGAGCTGCCTCCTGATCAGCATGTTCGGAAGCTGCAGCGTGGCGAGCAGGAGTAGGAACACGTAGGCGAAGTTGTTGCTCAAGTGAAAGAACGCCTCGGCTTTCACCTCCCAGCTCACCTGTGCCTCGAAGATGGTGCCGAGGAGCTTACGCGCCGTCTGCACGGAGCCCTTGGCCCAGCGGTACTGCTGCCCCTTGAACCCGTTCATCTCGTCTGGCAGCTCCGCTGGCGCACTGGTGCCCGGCGCGTAGATGAACTTCCAGCCCGCGAGCTGTGCTCGATAGCTGAGGTCCATGTCTTCGGTGATCGTGTCGTGCTGCCAACCTCCGGCGTCGGCGATCGCCTCTTTTCGCCAGATTCCAGCGGTGCCGTTGAAGTTGAAGAACCGACCCGAGCGACTGCGCGCGCCGTGCTCGATGATGAAGTGGCCGTCGAGCAGCAGTGCCTGGCAGCGCGTCAGGAGCGAAGCGCCCCGATTCACGTGTGACCAGCGCGCTTGAACCATGGCGACCCGTGGGTCCGTGAAGAAATCGACGAGCTCGCGCAGAACCTCGGGCCCGGGCGTGAAATCCGCGTCGAATATCAAGAGAAACTCGCCCCTGGCGCTCTTGGTGCCTGCCTCGAGGGCGCCCGCCTTGAAGCCGCGGCGGTCCTTCCGATGCACGTACTTCGCGTCGATTCCACGAGCTCGAAGCTCTGCGCACTTGACCCTCGCGATCGCCGAGGTGCTGTCGGTCGAGTCGTCCAGAACTTGGATCTCGATTCGATCTCGTGGGTAGTCGATGCGAGCGGCCGCCTCGATCACACGCTCCGCGACGAACATCTCATTGAACATCGGAAGTTGGATCGTGACCAGCGGAAGCTCGGCTTCGGTGAAGTGGGCGCTGGGCCGGGCGAGCGCGCTGCGGCGTCGGAGGTAGGCCAACAGCAAAGCGCTTCGGTGAAGACCGTAGAGCGCGAGAACGCTGAGGGTGAGCAGGTAGAGGACGATGACCAGAGTTTGCACTTCGGATTCCACGGGTATGGGACTCGCGCCTCGCCGTTACGTCGACGGCTGCTCCTGGGCGGCGGCGATGTCCGCGGCCGCTCGCAGGCGGGCGAGCGTTTTGTCTCTGCCGAGCACTTCCATCACCTCGAAAAGGCCCGGGCTTCGGGTGCGTCCGGTCATCGCGACGCGGGCGGGCTGCGCGACCACCTTCATCGGCAGCTCGTTCTCTTCGAGCCAGGCCTTGACCTTCTCATCGAGCGGGTCTTTGGCGAAAGGCTCGACGAACTCAACCACGTCGGCGAGTCGGCGGAGGTTGTCCGCATAGGTAGGTGTGAGAAATTTACGCTTCCCTTTGGCCTCGAACTCGACGTCCCGGAAAAAGTAGTCGACGGCTTCGGCGACTTCGATGAAGGTCTGCGCTCGGGGTTTCACGTAGGGGATGGTCTTCAAGAGGACTGGATCATCCGCTTCCACTTCGATTCCGGCATTCGCGAGAAAGGGCACCGTTCCACGAGCGATTTCCTCGTCGGAAAGCATCCGAAGGTGTTCGGCTTGGACGTACAGGAACTTCTTTCCGTCGTAGCGTCCGGCCGTGGAGCCAACCTTGTCCCAGTTGAACTTCTCGATGAGCTCCTCGCGCGTGAAGATCTCTTGGTCCCCATGGGACCAGCCGAGCCGGGCCAGGTAGTTGATCACCGCATCGGGAAGGTACCCCATGTCGCGGTATTCGAGCACTCCGACCGCCGCGTGTCGCTTTGAGAGCTTCTCGCCGTTGGGCGCCAAGACCATCGGCATGTGGGCAAATTGCGGCACTGGGGCGCCAAGAGCCTCGTAGAGGAGAATCTGAGGCGCGGTGTTGATCATGTGGTCGTCGCCGCGCGCGACGAGCGTCACACCCATCGTGAGATCATCGACGACACAGCCGAAGTTGTAGAGCGGCATCCCATCACCGCGAAGCAGAATCGAGTCTTGCAGCGTCGAGTTCAGGATGTCGATCTTGCCTTTGACCGCATCGACCCAGCTCGTCGTTCCATCCCTAGGCGCGCGGAACCGGAGCACGTGACGCGCGCTCGGATCCTCCGGAGGCTCCGTCCGGTCTCGCCAGGGGCTCTGGAAACGGAAGCCGTCCTTGGTGCCGGTCTTCTGATGGGCCAGCCGAGCTTCGGCGATCTCTTCCTTGGTTGCGTAGCAGCGATAGGCGTGACCGGATTCGATCAGCTTCTCGGCATACTCGGCGTAGATGCCGAGGCGTTCGCTCTGCACGTATGGACCGTGGTCGCCGCCGACTTCCGGGCCCTCGTCCCAGTCGAGTCCGAGCCAGCGCATCGATTCGAGCACGATCTGGATGCTCTCGTCCGTGCTCCGTTCGCGATCCGTGTCTTCGATCCGAAGAATGAACGTTCCCCCGTGCTGACGCGCCCATAGCCAGCTGTAGAGCGCTGTCCGTACACCACCAATGTGCAGGTACCCAGTGGGCGACGGTGCAAAACGAACACGAACTTCAGACATGGCCGGAGAGCTACCTGCCCCCCGTGAGCGGGTCAAGCGCAGCACGGACCGGCTGCACGTCGCCTTGACCGCGCTGGGCTCGCTGATCAGTCTCCCCCGTTCATGGCTGCGCCTGAGGTTCTCATCGAACGGCTCAACCGCGGCGTTCGAAAGCGCAACGCGCGATGGACCTTTTTGCGCGACCAGCCTTTTGGCGACGCGCTCCGACTCCGGCGTTACCGCTTGGGGAACGGGCTCACCGTATTGACCCTCGTCGATCGCTCGGCGCCCACGGTCAGCTACCACACTTGGTTTCGTGTGGGCTCTCGGCACGAGCGATCGGGCAAGACAGGTATCGCCCACCTCTTCGAGCACCTGATGTTCGGCGAAACTCGAAACCACGGGTCCGGCGACTTCGATCGATTGATGGAGGGTGCCGGTGCGGAGGCGAACGCCGCCACCTGGACCGACTGGACCTACTACTACGAGAATGCGCCCAAAGACGCCCTACCGTTGCTGATCGACCTCGAGAGCGACCGGATGGCGAACCTGGTCTTGCGCGTTCCGCAGGTGAACTCGGAGAAAGAAGTCGTCGCCAACGAACGCAAGCAGCGCGTGGACGACGACATCGAGGGCAAGGCAGCGGAGCTGCTCTACGACAAGGCGTTTCGTCGACACTCGTACGGGCGGCCGACCATCGGTTGGATGGAGGACATTCGAGGATTCACGGTCGAAGACTGCCGGGCGTTCTATCGAACACACTACGCTCCGAGCAATGCGATCGTGGTGATCGCCGGCGACTTCGACGAATCTAGAGCGCTAGCCAGGGTGCAAAAGCACTACGGTGGCCTCCCTCGTACACGGGCCCTCCCAGCAGCCCGGCTTTCGAAGGAGCCGCCGCAGCGCAGCGAGCGGGTGTTCGAGCTCGCCGCTCCCACGCCGACGGACAAGCTCCTCCTTGGATATCGGGCGCCATCGTTTATCGACCCGGATACGCCCGCGCTCGTCGTTGCAAACGAAATCTTGCTGGGCGGTCGGAGCTCACGCCTCTATCGGCTGTTCTGCTTGGATGAGGAGCTCGCGCTCTCGGTGCGCGGGTCGATTTCGCCGTTTGTGGATCCGGGCCTATTCGAGATTTGGATTCTCCTTCGTGAGGGCAAGCCCAAGGGCGAGGCCTTGGCGCTTCTAGATCGCGAGCTGAATCGTTTGGGGTCCGAGGAGCCGAGCGAGGTCGAGCTCGAAAAGGCAATCAATCAGCTCGAGCTCTCGTTCTTGCACAGCATGGAGACAGCCGGCGGAAAGGCAGAGCAAATCGGGTTCTATGAAACCGTCGTTGATGATGGCGCCGCGGTGTTCGATCGACTTGCCGCCTATCGAGCGGTCAGCGCCGAAGACGTGACGCGAGTGGCCGCGAAGTATCTCCGCCCAAGTCGCCGGACTCGGGTCGAGATTCGGCGAAAGGCATCATGAGAGTCCTGGTCGAGTCGAGCGATGTGCTTCCTCTTGTAGACGTCGAAGTCGCGCTCGCCGTTGGCAGCCTGCAAGACCCGGCAGGGCACGAGGGCCTCGCCCAACTCACCGGCCACCTGATGCGGCGCGGCCCGCGCGGGCTCTCACAGGCTAGGTTCGAGGACAGGCTCGCACGCCTGGGCGCTAGGGTCTCTGTGCAGGTTTCGATGCGATCGACCCGGATTCGCGCGACCGTTCTTCGCCGAAATCTCGAGCCCTTGCTCGAGCTGCTCTCCGACATGATTTGGCGTCCCGCGTTCCGCGCGAGCGATTTCGCGAAACTGAAAAGGCAAGCAAGAGCCGCTCTCACGGCTCGGCTCGACGACGACCAGGCGCTTGCGGCCGTTTGTTTTCGCGAAGCTCTGTTCGGGGACCATCCCTACGGACGAAGCCTCAGCGGGCATGCGGACAGCCTCGCGCGCATCGGACTCGGGCAGGTCGAGGGTTTCTATTCGCGCAATATCGAGAAAGGCGCGTTCATCGTCGGAGTTGCGGGCGACGTCGGTGAACGGGAGGCGAGGGCCCTTGCGACGAAGCACTTCCCGAGCGTGAAACGCCGCAAGAGAAAGGACGCGGTCGTTCCCGCAACACGCGCGCGGCCAGGCAGGCACGTGATCATCGTCGACAAGCCAGAGCGCACGCAGACACAGCTCTACATCGGGACGCTCGGGCTGCGGACGCGCGACCGCGATCTCTTTCCGCTTCTGGTGGCGAACACTGCCTTCGGCGGCACGTTCAGCGGGCCGCTCATGCAAGAGGTTCGCGCCGTGCGAGGTTGGAGCTACGGCGCGTACAGCCGACTCCTCCACGCGAAGCAACGAGACGCCTGGTACATGACCACCGCACCTGCCGCGGAGTACTCGGCCGACTGCGCCGCCTTGCAGATCGAGCTCCTCGAACGCTGGGTCGACCGTGGAATCAAGAAGTCACAGCTGAGTTTTGCGCAACGATACCTGATCAACAGCCACTGCTTCGACCGGGACACACCGTCGAAGCGACTCGAGTCCCGACTCGACGTCGAGCTGCTCGACTTCCCCCGCGCCTACATCGAGAAGTACGACCAGCTCGTCGGCAAGGTCAGTCTGCAGGACGCGAATGGAGCCACTCACAATCGGCTGTCTACCCGGAACCTGACCATTGTCGCCGTGGCCACTGCCGCGGATGTCGCCAGCTCGTTCGAGGCGCTCCCCGGTGTGAAATCGCTGGAAATCGTGCCTTTCGACCGGCGCTAGTGGCTCAGCGAGCGTCGGAGCTCGGAGCGGCTCCAGATTCGGGGCACACGGACTTGCGGTAGCTTCGCTAGGCGTTCGGCCCGCTCGTGGAGGGCGCCGTTTGGTTCCGGCAGGATGATCGTTCGAAGGTCCTCGGACCTGGTGAAGAACTCGACGACGTCCATCGCACGCGGGTCGTGTGTAACCGAGTGAATGACGAGGCCGGCGTATTCGGTCTCGTCGCCCTCGAGCTCGCGAACGGCATCGGCGAGGGAGTCGACGCCGGAAACGCCGAAGCCAAAGCTGCGAATCTCGGACTCGATTTCCTCGCGTACGCGCCGGCGAGGTTCGAACACCAGGAGCGTAGGTAGCGACGCGACCGCCTCTCTTCGTACCAGCGCGCGCAGAACGGTGTTGTGGATCGCGTCTTCTTGATCAGCAGACAAGACTGGGAAAGAAATCGCGGCGGCAACGCCGCCGTTTTCTGTTCGCACACGACGAACGGAACCGGTCAAGCTCATCGTCTCGGCGTCGGCATCGAAGTCGATCAAGAGATGCACGAGGTGGCCGGGTCGTAGGCCGCGCTTTCCTGAAACCATCGCGCCACCGGCGGAGATGTTCTGCACCTTGTACTGCCCGACGCGATCGCCTCGTTGAAACAGGATTGCTCGGCCGTCGAGATCAACTCGATGATTCGAGCGTCGATCTCTTTCTGCCCTTGCATGCCCCATCATTTCCTCAGAGTGCCGAGCCGAGCGACGAAAAGCTAGTCCACAGGGGGTGATAACCCGATCGGTTGTATGTGATTTTACAGTTTATTTTTGGGGGTTCTCAAAACAACGAATGATTGTATAATCACCCAGACGCGAGGTTTGCCGATGATGAACACACAAGTACGCGACGTTCTCCGCAGAAAAGGGGAAGACGTGTACACTGTGGGGCCCCTCGCAACAGTCATCGACGCCGTCAACGCGATGAACGATCACCACATCGGTTCGGTGCTGGTCTGCGAAGCTGGATTTCCCGTCGGGATCTTCTCGGAGCGAGACGTTTTGGTGCGAGTTGTCGCGGCGCAACGCGATCCACGAAGGACACTCGTGCGGGATGTGATGACGACACGCCTCTACACCGCATCTCCCGATGACACCTTACTCGAAGTGATGCATCTAATGACCAATCGGCGCTGCCGTCACGTACCGGTCATCGAGGATGAAACTCTCATCGGCTTGGTTTCGATCGGCGATCTGACCAAGGCGACCCAGTACAATTTGCGCCAAGAAGTCCGTGAGCTTTCGAGTTACATCGGGGGCCCGTACCTGAGTTAGGACGCGTTGCGTCTTCCCCCAACGCGTCGAAAGGGCCACCTGCTCCCCCAAACAGGTGGCCCTACTCTTAGGTCCGTCTCGCCTTCGGTGACATCGGAATTCCTGTCTGATAGAGTCCCGCCCCTATGCCGAGCCTAAAGTGGATGGTGACTCAGGGTCGGCCCCGCGTGTTTGGAATCTACAAGCGCGTGACGTCGATCGGGCGGGCTGGGGCCAATGACGTGGCTATCGAGTCCGATGCCTTGGAGGCGCATCACGCGCAGCTCGTCTTCGACGGCCGAGACTTCTCGGTCGCCCCTGTCGACTCCGGCGCGACCCTTCAGGTGAACGGGAAGAAGAAGAAGAAATCGAAGGTTTTCCACAACGACAAGCTGACGCTGGGCGATGTAGACCTCGTGTTCTCGCTCTACGACGAGAGCGACGGCCGCGATGCAGACCCTGAGCTCGGTGGACGGGCCTCTCAGACCTCCGAGATAGAGGGCATGATGAAGCTGAGCGATTTCAATCGCCGGCTGCTCGAAATTCGGGCGATCCCCGACCAAATCGAGGCGCTTCTCGATGCTGTCATCGACGTGGTGCACGCCAACAAGGGCTTCGTGATCTTGCTGCGTGATGGAGATCCCGAGATTGCGGCGGCGCGCAACGTCGACCGGAAGACGATACCGGATGCCGTGACCCAACTCTCGGACAGTATTCTCCGTCGTTGCATCGAGAGCCGTCAGCCCCTGATCGTAAGCGACGCCGTCAACGATACGATGTTCAACTCGAGCGAGAGTGTTCTCAACCTACAGCTCAGCTCGGTCATGGTCGCGCCGCTCATCGCGCAGGGACAGCTGCTGGGGCTGATCTACGTCGGGAACGACAACGTGGTGAATTTGTTCGAGCAGTCGAGCCTCGAAGTGTTGACTGTGTTCGCCGGGCAGGCATCGCTCATCATGCAGAACGCGATCCTGCTCAATCAGCTCACCACCGATCGCGATCGCATTGCCGAGGAGCTCGAGTCTCAGAAGTTTGGCGGGATTATTGGGAGCTGCCCGAGCTTGCAGGAGGTGTTTCGCCGTGTGGACAAGGTCGCCGCGGCCGACATCAACGTGCTCATCACGGGTGAAACCGGCACCGGAAAAGAGCTTTTTGCCCGGGAGCTTCACCGGCGATCCAATCGAGTGGACGGGCCGTTCATCGTGGTCAACTGCGGAGCGATTCCAGAAAATCTCATGGAGTCGGAGCTCTTCGGCCACGTCCGCGGCGCGTTCACCGGAGCGGTGTCCACTCGCCAAGGGAGCTTCCAGGCAGCGGATGGCGGCACGCTCTTCCTCGACGAGATCGGCGAGATGCCGCTCGCGCTTCAGGTGAAGCTTCTCCGCGCACTTCAAGAGCGCGTCGTGGTCAAAGTGGGCGACACGAAGCCCCAAGCCGTGGACATCCGAGTGCTCGCGGCGACCAACCGCGACCTCGAGGAATCGATCAAGGCAGGCGAGTTCCGTGAAGACCTCTACTACCGACTGAATGTCGTGAACCTTCACCTTCCGCCGCTTCGCGAGCGCGGCGACGACATCACCATCTTGGCGAAGTTCCTGCTCGGCAAGTACGCCGCCGAGTTTGGCGCGACGGTGAACGGGTTCACTCCAAAAGCGCTCGCAGCGATGCACCGTTACGATTGGCCGGGCAACGTTCGGCAGTTGGAGAACCGGATCAAGAAGGCCATCGTGCTCGCCGACAAGACGTTGATTGGGCCTGACGACCTGGATCTCGGTGACGAGCAACAGCGCTCGGTCGTCCCGCTCACCCAAGCCCGGGAAGATTTCACGCGTCAGTACATCCTCGAAGTCCTCGAGCGAAACGGCGGCAACCGAACCCGTACGGCCAAGGATCTAGGCGTCGATCCGAGGACCGTCTTCCGGTACCTGGAGCGTGAGCCCGATGCCCCAGAACCGGGCGGCGCTGCCGAGGGCTGACATTTATGTCATAGGTAGGCCCCCAATTCCGTGGGATACTGTTGAAAACCCCTGGGTTTTTGGGTCCGGAACGACGGCATGCCCTTTGCTTCTCAATTTGCTCGGATGCTTCTACTTGCTTCATGTGTGGCGGCGGTGACCCTCGTCTCGAGTGGGGGCTGCATCACGACAACTCCGATCGAGTTCGAGGCCGCGCAGAACTACCCGCCCTCGGTCGTCAGCGAGCCGACAGCCGAGTTTCCCCTCAATCGAATCGGTCGGCTCGATCTCGACGTCCCGGTCGACGCTCCAGAGATGCCACTCGAGGTCATCGTTCGCGATCCGAACCTCGATCAGACGCTCGTCTATCGGATGTTCCTAGACTCGCCGCCCGCCCCGGACATCCCCTTCACCGCCGACGAGATCACGCCGTCGGGGTTTGTCGAGCGGCCGACGGTTTTGTTCGTGCCCTACGATCGACTCACGGCAGGCGAATGTCACAGGATCGAGTTGGTCGTTACCGGTCAGTTCGCCAATTTCGTAACGCGACGACCGGAAGAGGAAGGGGACTTCGACGACGCCACCTGGTGGGTCGAAGTGGTAGACGCAGACAACCCGGTGATAACCGAGGACTGCCGATGACGTCGCTCCGTAATTTGATGATCGTCGCCATCGTCGT
>JBLYYU010000537.1:0-3104 GCA_048550275.1 Polyangiales bacterium | reverse complement strand
GGCCGCGTCCCGAACGGAGACCCATCCGAAGCGTCATCGCCAGCGCCTTGGCAAACCGGACGGGATGGCGAACCGCCGTCCATGCGGTCGTGAGCGCGAGCATGGGGATGCCACGGGCCAAGAGGACGGTCGTTCGGCCCTGCTCCGCGATGTCGTCCGGGTCGACGAGCTTGGTGGGCGGAGGCCGAATCGAAAAGCGCGCGATTTCAATCCCCTTGTCCTCGAGGGCAGCGATTTCGCGGCGAACGAACGTGAGGCTCACGCTCGGGTACTGGTTTGTGAGGTAAGCAACTTTCATCGGTTCGCCAGCGCCTCGCAGAAGGCCCGATCCGCGACGCCGTCACTATAACCAGATTGGGAGAGAAGACACGTTTACCTGCCCGAAGCGCGTCGTTCTGCGCGAACCGTATCAGCCGCCGAGGTGGAAGGTCAGCGCGAAGGTGCCTGCGATGGCCGTCCCTGCGGTGCCTGCCGTGAAGTTGCCACCCACAGCTCCGGCGCCGGGAACGTTGACCGAGTAGTTACCCTGGAACACGAGACCGATGATCGAGTAATCGAAGTCCGCCGCGATCGACACCCACTTCACGATCGGGATGCGCAGTCCGGCGCCGATCGTCGCGCCTCCACCCTGGCTTCGCACGTTGCCAACGTTGTTCTGGTATTGCGGAATCAGCAGCCCGCCGGTCGTCATGTAGTAGTTGAAACCAAGACGGATTGACGGATGCACATACGGAACCGCGCGAATGAGAAAGCCGAGGTCCAAGCCGATCGACGTCAGGTCGAACGGTTCGTAGTCTGCGTGCTTGAAGCGCGCGCCGATTGTGGACGAGCCCGCGCGGAACCTGAGCGCAGCGCCGAACTCCGGGCCGCTCACGACCACACGGGGGATCAGCGACTGAACTTGCGAAGGAATGATGTCGAGCGAACGAAACCGCGTCACGTCGAAGCGCGACGGGCCGGCCGTGGCTTCCAGCCAGACGATCCCGCCGACTCGCTTCTGGTAGGCCTTGCTGGGCTCGGCTGCGTCCGTGGGCGTCTCTGAGGACGCTGGAGTCTCGCTGACCAGGTTCACGCCGTTCTGTTCGACCGAGAACGAGTCCGGTAGCTCCTGAGCGTTCGCGCCCAGCGTCATCATCCAAACCGCTCCGAGAACTAAGGCAAAGCGTGTCATCGAATCCCCCTCGCTGCGGATGGGTCGGACCCCCTTCGGGCCACCGCCATCTATTCCTAGTGTCGAGGTGTATTTTTGCAGCGTCAATGCAAAGCAGGCGGCACTGTAGGCTGGATCACAGAACGATGAACGCTCGGGCGCTCACACCAGGATTTCGGTGACCGCTTGGGTCGCTTCCATCGACCGGCTTCCCCAGCTCTCCGTATTGACGCCCACGATCTGCTGGATGGTCAGCCCGACCCGGGTGGTCGGCGATGTCGCGCCCGCAACGTGTACGCCTGGCTTGAGCGCGCCACCCGCTTTGCCGCCGATCATCATCGGGATCCCCGTGATGCCGTGGGCCTTGGCGAGTGAAACGTCCGAGTGTGCAAAGACCAGGCAGTTGTCGAGTAGAGTTCCGTCGCCTTCGGGGATCGCCGCGAGCCGTTCGACGAAATCCGCCCATGCGTTCATCGACGCGTACACGAACTCGGTTGCTTCGGGCTGATAGCCGACGCCAGGGTCCAGCGCTTCATCGTGTGTGAGTTGATGGTGCTGCGAGCTCGAGCCCGGCTGGCGAAGGCCGGAAATGCGGTCCGAGAACATCATGCTGAAGACCCTGGTCTGATCGCACGCGAGGGCGAACGAGAGCAGGCTGGCCATCAGTCGGTTAGTCGACATGGATTGGCCGACCTCGGTTCCAAGGCTCTCGCCGTTGGGCGAAGGCGCGCGCGAGCAGCTCTCGAGCGCGGGCGGTCCTGCGAGCAAGATGTCGAGCTGCTGTTCGAGCTGGCGCACCGAGGTGAAGTACTGGTCGAGTCGTTGCCGGTCGTGGCTGCCCACCCGCTGCATGAGGCGCTCCCGATCGTCTTTGACGGCCGAGAGCACGCTTTGCCGCAGCATCACGCGTGAGTCCGGCACGAACGGGCCCGCATTGGGGTCTGCGAACTCGGGGCCGAATACGCGGTTGTACAAGGCCGTCGGAGAAATCTCGGGCGCGTTGAAGACGCTCTGGCTTTCGTAGCTGTAGGCCTGATTCGGGTTACCCGTGCACGACATTTCGAGTGAACGAAACCGTGTTGCGCCGCCGATCTGAGCGGCGATGATCGTGTCGAGGGTCGGCGCGGGAACGGTGTAGTCCTGAAGGGGCAAATCCCCGGTCAGAGTTCCCATGAGCCCTGCCGTGTGCGGGAAGTTTGGGCGGCCGTCGAGGTGAACGTCGAAACCGCTCAAGATGCTCACTTGATCTCGGAGTTTGCCACCGGACGCGAGCTCGCGGTCCAAGGCCTGGAGCTCGACGGGAAGCTCGAAGTCGACTCCCTCCGTGGCTGGGGTCCAGCGCTCCGGGTTCATGCCACAGCCCCACATCCATGCGCCGAAGCGGAGCGGTAGCGGGGCGCCCTGTGCCAGGGCGGTGCCGTGCTCGTTCAGGAAACAGTCGAGAAGGGGAAGCCCCATCGAGACCGCGCCCCCCGCGAGCGCTCCGCGCAACAGCGTTCTGCGATCGAAGCGCCTCATGATTCGTCTCCGCCGGCGTCGGCCTCGCGCGGGCCCGACGTCGTTCGGAACCCATCGCTCAACACGATGTCTCGGATGAGCTCCGCCACCCGATATTGAGAGTTCGCGAAGCGTCGCTCCTAGTCGGCGAGCAGAGCGTCTTCACCGTCTTCGGGCTCGCGCCCTACTGCGTAGCGGAACAAGCTTTCGACGAGGCATGGGCCCAGCGCCGGGTTGTCCCGGAGCGCCTGACCCATGCCCACAGCGTCGTCGTACGGAATCCCGTCGAGCTCGCCCGAAGGGTCGATGCTTGCTCCGTTTTCCGCGTCACGATACATCCCGACGGCGTCGAAGTTTTCGAGGGCAAGACCGATCGGATCCATCAGTGTGTGGCATCCGGAGCAGGCGGAGCTCGAGACGTGCTTCTCGAGCCGCTCGCGCGCGGTCAGAAGCGTGC
>JBLYYU010000536.1:0-15313 GCA_048550275.1 Polyangiales bacterium | reverse complement strand
TCATCGCTTCTGCCGGGACGTTCCTGGTTCAGAGCTGGGATCAGGTCGGCGACGTGACCCGCTACCTCACCTTGCTGGCGATGACCGCGCTCCTTCCGGCGCTCGCATACCTCTGTGGAATCCGCATGAAGGAGAGTAAGAGCGCGCGCGTGTTGATGCTGACTCTGCTCGCGCTCATCCCGATTCATGCGGGCGTCCTCGGGGGCTTCGTCCTGTCGCAATTCGGGCAGAGCGCGAGCACTCTGGCGCCCGTGGCTCAATGGGTCGCGCCGAGCCGCTCGGCCGCGCTCCTCTTGGTCGCTGGCTCCGCCGCCGTCCTGACTCCCCTGATCTGGGCTGCGTTTCGGGTGCTCTCGCGACCCAACGCCAAGCTGCTCACCGCGGCGAGCGTCGCGGCCCACGGTCTCCTCTTGGTGCCCAGCCGTAGCGCCCTCGCGGCTTCGCTGACCGTAGTTCCGATCCTCTGTGCGACAGTCTGGTGCGCGGCCCGCATGAAACCGCAGACCCGCGAGGCGCGATTCGCGCTGGCCTCGCTTGCGGCGCCGGCCGCAGTGATCGCCGCACGCCAAGTTCTGTTCTACGACGTCTCGAGCGCGTTCTGGGGGACCGTGCTGGGTGTCGGGGCTCTCGGCCTCTTCTATCTCGGCAAGCAAACCGAGGATGCGACCGTCGAACGCTTCGCAATCGTCCCCACGGTGCTATCGACGGCGGCGTTCACCGACGCGGCCATGCATTGGTGGATGGCATCGCCCTCGTCTGACGTCTGGCTGAGCTACGCCTTGGTGACGGCGATTCCGCTTCTTGCGTTCGCATGGTTGAGCGCGCGATCCGCGTCTTTCTATGTTCGCGCAACGGTGCTCTTGACGGCGTTCATCACCGTGATGACCCTGCTCGTCGACCCGAGGCCCTGGGCGGCCCTTCAAGCCATTGCATTGGGCATCGGAGCGCTCAGCTACGGCTTCGTGGCCGGTAAGAGGTTCTGGCTCTACTCGGGCATCGCAGTTGCCGGACTCGGCTTCGTCGTCGAGGTCGCCCACGCGATCGAGGTGTTCCAGCCAAGCGGCTGGCTGGCGCTGGCCGGCTTCGGCGCGGCGCTGGTCGGTGTCACCGCCTGGCTCGAGCGCCGGGCGCGCAGCGTCCGCGACGCTGGGGGAGCTGCCAAACTGTCCCGGCCCGCCTCGGCCGAGCTGTCACAATGACATCGGGGATTGTGCGATGGCCCACGTTTCTCACGAAATCAATAGGGAAATCGTCGTAGCGGGAGCTGGCACGGTGCCTGCAATGCAACAGGGAAGTCATGCGAAGAACGGGTATCTATCTCCTTGTCACTCTATCGATCGTGGTCGGGGCTGCGATGGTCACAGACGCCATCGTGGTCACCGATCGCGAACGAATGGACGAGTTCATCGACTCGGTGACCGGACGCGTTTCGGACTCACGCATCGACAACGCGCTCAGCTACGCCGACCCTGCGAAGGTCGCGATGGAGCTCGTGCATGAGGGACGGAGGCGCCGCTACAGCGACCGCAACGCAGCGAAGCTCAGGCCAGACGCGCGCAAGGCCCTCGCTTCGCTCGAAGGCTCGAGGCTCGATCTGATTCAGGAGAGCATCTCGCTCGACGGCGAACGTGCGCGCATCGCGCTTCGGCTTCGCACGGACATGGGCCTGGCCAACACAGTGTTCGATCTACGGCGTGAAAACGACGAGTGGTTTCTGCGCCGCGTGACCGTCAACTAGCCTGAGCTCGCTGGTTCGAAGCGGACGTCAGCTGCTCGCAGGCCATGCACGCGCAGGACTTTGATTCGCCCGCGCTCGCCACGGACGATTTCGACGTCGGATTTCGAAACGCCGAGCGTCTTCGCGACTAGCTTTCGGAGAGATTCGTTTGCCGCTCCGTCGACCGGCGGGGCGGTGAGCGCGACCTTCAGGGCACCGTCCTGAGCTCCGATGACGCGGTTCCGGCTCGACCGGGGTGCCACCCGGACCTCGAATGTCACTGCACCGTCGCGCTCCTGAATGCTTAGCTCGTTCATCACCCAACCGAACCGACTTGACCCACGGGGCGAACCCGGCGAGATTTCCGCCCGATGCATCCGGTTCTTTTCAGTATCCCTACACCGTGGGGCGCGATTCCCATCTACTCCTACGGCGTGATGTTGGGAAGCAGCCTGCTCTTCGCCTGGTACTTCATCATGTACATGGGCAAGAAGGTGGAGGGCTTCAATCGGGAGCTACTCGCAAGCTGCTTCACCTGGACAGCGGTCGGCGCGATCGTTGGCTCTCGCCTTCTCTACATTTTCACCAACCTCGATGCGTACGACAGCTTCGGCTCCTGGTTCGACCTTCGCGCGGGTGGCTTGGTCGCGTACGGCGGATTCCTCGGCGGTTTCGTCACGGCCTGGACGTTCTGGCGTATCAAGAAGATTCCGCTCCTGCCCTTCGCAGACCTCGCAGCGCCGACGCTGGCCTCCGGCCTCATGCTCACCCGAGTTGGCTGCTACCTCTACGGCTGCGACTACGGCCGGCCACTCCGAGAGAGCGCGCCTGGCTGGCTGCAGAGTGCGGGGACGTTTCCCAAATGGGACAGTGGTGCGTATCCCTCCTTCGCCTGCGATCAAACGATCAACGGCTCGCCCGCGTATCAGCATCACCTTCAGGAGTACCCGGAACTCATGACGGAGCGTCTCAGCTCGCTCGCCGTGCATCCGACGCAGATCTACGAATCGCTCGCTGGTCTCGCGCTCTTCGTCTTTGCCACCTGGCTGCTCCTTCATCGGAAGTTCCGGGGGCAGGTCCTGGTCACGGTGGCGGGTTTGTATGGCGCCTGGCGCTTTCTCATCGAGTACCTCCGAGACGACCCGGAGCGCGGCTTTGCCTTTGGTTTCTCGACCTCCCAGCTGATCTCGCTAGCTCTGATTCCCGTCTGCATCATCGCCTACGTGCATCTGCGCAAGCGCGCAGAGGAGCACGGGGACATTCAACTCCCGGTCTGGGCCCTCGAAACGGCCGGCGAAGCCACGGCGGCCGCGGCAAGCGAAGACAGCCGACCCGCGAAGTACCGGCCCAAGAAGATCAAGAAGAAGTAGCCGCGCTCAATCGCCGAGCGGCTGCTTGGCGCGATTGAACGCCTCGAGCACGCGAGGCGAGGTGCGCACCGTGTCGAGCTCCAAGTTCGGCTGCAGGGCAAGTGCCGCACGGAAGGATGCCTCGGCGAGGTCGGCTCGTTCGAGCGCGACATAGGCGACGGCGAGCTCTCTTTCGATGGTCACGACTTGCGTGGACGTGAGGCTCGCGGTTCCGAGGAGCCGGTTTCCGAGTGATACCGCCTCGGCAAACTCGGCTTTCTCGACCTGCTCGATCAGCTTGGGCAGCGACGTCTCCACCTCGTCTTGCGCAGCCTTGGCCGCGCCTCCTCCTGCCGCCAACGCGAACGCCGCGGATGCTTCACCACGACCTTCGCCAGCCAACCTCAGATCGAACAGCGGAACCAGAACCACCTGACCACGCTCGATTCGCGCGCCCGCATTGAAGCGTCGCAGCCGCCGCAAAGACAGTGGGCTGTCGGGCATGTAGAGCTTCGCGATTTTCGCCAGGGTCTCTCCAGGCGCGACGACGTGACGCAAGGGGTAGGGCACCAAGAGCTCGGCGCCCTCGTCGGGCTCCACTCGCCGGTTTCCCTTGTTCGCTTCGATTAGGGTGGCCGCCCTGGTCGGTTCTCCGTAGAACTTCATGGCGATCGACTTCCAGGTCTCGTCCTTGTTCACTCGGTAAAAGCTCACCATCGGGACGAAAATCCAGCTCCCGGGGACAAGAGCGTTCGCGCCGCCCCCTTTCATTCGGTTGGCTTCGCGGAGGATCGCTTCGCGCGTCGGATCGGCGTAGTAGCGTTGTGCGATCGAGGCGAGCGTGTCGCCTTCTTGCACGGCATGCGTGTACACGGGCTGCGCAGCGGCGAACGCGGAAACGGAGCTGAACGCGACGGCGAGCACGGCGAGGAGCAAACTTCGCTTCACGGTGTCGTCTCCTGTTCGTCGACCGCGAGTGGCTCGGCGAGCGTCGCCCGGTCGTGTATCGCCTCGCCTGCTTGGACGACGATCTCGTGCTCGACCGCTTCGAAGTAGGGATTGCTGTATTTCAGGTAGTGGCGGCCGGGCTGCAAAGGGATCCTTCGCGCCGATGGTGTGGTCAGCACGTGCTGACCGTCGACGTGTACGTGCGCCCAGGGGTCTGCGCTCACCGTCAGGAAGCCCGCCTCCGCCGGGTTGAGCGACGCTGGCGCCTCCCCAACCGACGGCTCGGACCAGCGCCCGCTCGCGGCCTGGACGGTCGCGCCGGAGACCACGAGCACGGCGAGAGCGGCCGCCTGCCATTTCGCGACGCTTCGGAGGAAGTCGCCGTTTCTGCGACCGTTTCGGAGCGCGCGAGGCGCCACCGCCGAAAGGACGGCGTCGGTCTGTTCGCTGGTCATGACACCGATCTCATTCAGGAACATGACCAAGCGAGCGTTGTGGCTCATCGGCACCCGGGGCGCGAGGAACTCGGCGAGGTCGTCGATGAGTGCCTGGGTGGTCGGATAACGATTTGCAGGCATTTTCTGGAGGCAGCGGGCCATGATCCGTTCGAGCTTTCGCGGCACCTCGACGCCTAGCTTCTTGGGCGACTCGTACCGGTCGAGCCGGATCTTCTGCATGACCGTACGCGACTCGTCTTCGACGAATGGCTTTCGCCCAGTGAGCATTTGGTAGAGCACGATGCCAACCGAAAAGATGTCGCTCCGAAAATCGAGCTTGTCTCCGAGGATTTGCTCGGGGCTCATGTAGCTTGGAGTTCCGAGCCCAGTGCCGGTCTCGGTCAGGTCACCGAAGCGCTCGTGACGCGCGATCCCGAAGTCCATGACCTTCACGTCTCCCTGCATGGAGACCATGATGTTGGCCGGCTTGATGTCCCGATGAATGATCCCGCGGAAGTGCGCGTAGTCGAGGCCTCGCGCCAGCTGCAGAGTGATAATCGCCGCAATATCGGATGGCAAGCGCGGTGAGCGATCGAGCAAATCGTAGAGATCGATACCGTCGACGTACTCCATGATGATGAACATCGAGCGCCCGTCCTTCACGAAATCGATGACGTGAAGGATGTTCTCGTGCTGGAGCGACGCCATGAAGTTCGCTTCTCGCTCGAAGCGCTCGGCGAACTGGCTGTCGATGGCTATCGAGGGCTTGAGCGCCTTGATGGCGACACGCCTATTGAGCGGTTCTTGGATCGCTTCGTAAACGACAGCCATGCCCCCGCTGCCGATCTCGCCTAGAACCCGACAAGTTCCGATACGCTCCACCATCGCGATCCATCAAACTAGGTGGGGGCTCGGGCACTGTCAACGATAGCCAAAAGTTTGGAGAAAACCGACACTTAGGGCGGTGTTTCGCCAGAGGCCGGAGGAAGGACGCAGAGGCCCTTTTCCAACCAATCCGTGCCGCCTCGGCCGTCGCGAATCACGAAGTTGAGACGCACGAGCAGGCCATCTTCGGGTGCGTCGGGAAACGGTCGCCAGCGGGTCAAGACCGACCTGGCTGGATCGGTGATGAAGGAGAATGTGCGCTCGAGGTCGCCGCCGTCTGTCAGCCAACTGACTTGAATCTCTTCGGTGCGAGTCGTCTCGCCGACCATGTACGACTGAAGGCTGGCTGATGTCACCGCGAGCTGAATGTCGGCTGATGGCGTTCCGGCGACGGGATGCTGCGCGCGCTCCTCGGCTGTGAGCCCCTCTAAATCGACCCGGCAGCCCGTTCGAGGCGCCGTACGAGGCACACCTTGGTCATAGGGCGGCGGCCAGGACTTGCCGTCCAATGTGATGCTGATCAGCTCGGGATTCAGGTTGGGGTCTTCCGGCGTCGGCTCGATCGGTACGACCACTGTCACGAAGCGGCCTTCGTTCGACGGATCTTCGCAAGGGTTCAAATCGTCCGTCTCGCCTATGATGAAGCGAAGGATCGCGTCCTCGGCGGGTGGACCTCCGGCGCAAATCGCGCCCTGCACCACGACCGAATCTGCCCCTGCCGCATCGAGCTCGGCCTGGCTGGGAACCTGGAAACCGATCAATGGAAACGCCAGCGGAGGATCCGGTGGGGTGCCACGACAGCCGTCGCAGGGCTGAATCGGAGTCTGGCAAATCGGCGTGCCGATCAGCGTAGGGGCCGGAATGCAGGGGATAAACGACCATTGCAACAAGCCGGGTGTCAGCGCAGGCACGCCGGGCTCGTCAGATTCTGGAGCGCCCTTATCGACGACGAGCAGGGAGATTTCGACGGGGTCTTCAGGCTCGGGTCGAGCACGCTCCGGCTGACCGGCAACTTCGACCCTCGCGCCCGTGACTCGGAGGTCCGTGACGGCCCAAGCGGGTAGAAAGCTCTCGCTGCACGCGGTGACCAAGACCAGCAGACCCGAGAGGAGCATGCGCATCAGAGCTCTCCCCTGACCCCGAGCGACGGGATGATCGGCAGGCCCAGCAAGGGCGTCTGCTGGCTGTAGTCGTAGTTGTAGATGATGCCCTCTTGGTTTTGCTGATTGTATGCGTTCCGGATGTCGAGGAACACAGCCAGGCGCCAGCCCTTGAAGATCCACTTCTTCTGCACGCGGATGTCGAGTTGATGGAAGAGTGGGTTGCGCAGAGTGTTCACGCGTCCGTCGATTGGGATGTAGATGTCGTTCAGAGCGTCGTAGACCGAACCGATGACCGGCGTGCCTGGGTTGCCGCTGACCAGGCGGAACGTCCCGCCGATCTCCCAGTTGCGCGGGAAGTTGTAGACGAACGCGGCGGTCAGAATGTGCGTTTGGTCGAAGTCGAAGAGACGCCAGGGTTCGAGCGGCCCGTCCTTGCGCTCGCTGCGAGAGAGCGTGTACGAGAAGTAGCCAAAATAGTGGCGCCCGGTCTCGGGACGAATGTTCACGCTGAACTCGGCGCCGTAGATGCGACCGATCCCACCGGTGACGTAAAAGGGCGCCTGACCGTTTGGCGTCGGAATGGTTCGATCCCAGAGGTACTTGTAGAAGCCTTCGACGCCGAAGCGGGCGCCCGGAAGAGCGTCGTACTCCCAACCGGCGCCGAGGTGCACGGCCTTGATCGGTTGCAGGTTCGGGTTCCCGATGCTCACGTCCGACTCTTGGAACTCGGGCGGCTGGCTGTAGATGCCGGCGCCGAGCTTGACGCGCATGTCTTCGGCGACCGTGAAAATCGTCGTCAGGCGCGGGTCGACCGCAAACCCGCTGATATCGCTGAAGTAGTCCATGCGCAGGCCCAGGATGAGCTGCGTGAGCTTCCCGAGCTGCATGTTCGATTCGAGGTAGATGCCGGGGCGAAAGACCGTCGTGTCGACGTCGGCGATGACCTGGTCCTGACCGGCGAGCGAGCCCTGCTGGCTGCCGCCACCTTCTTGGGCCGTCGGCTGCGGGCCCACGTAGCTCAGCTTGATGGGTGCCGTGTACACATCCAGGCCGGCGATGAGGCGCACCTTTTCGGTGACCTGGTATCGCCACTCGCCGCGGCCGTAGGTTTGAATGAATGTCCCTTCGAGCCTGAACTCGTCGCCGAGGCCGAAGTTGATCTTCGAGGGCCCGACATTGAAGGCAAGCTCCTGGTCGACCTTGTCACCGACGCGGCGCGACCAGTCTACCTGGTTGTTGTAGAAGGCGGTGCTGAGCTGAGTATTCCCGCGTACTGCCGGGTCGTCGCCGGAGGCTTCTTCGAGAATCAGCTCGAGACGATCGTTCGAGCCGTATGCCGAAATGCGAACCCTGTCGCGCTTCGTCGGCCAGAAGTTCAGCTTGAACTGGTAGTCGATGTAGACCGGAGCTTGTCGAATGCCGATGTCGTCGGGAAGTACGGATGGCAGGATCAGGTCGATCAGGCTTCGCCGGAGGCCACCGGAGATGCTGATCTTGTCCGTGATCGGAGCCTCGATAGTGAAAAAGGTGTCGATGATCGAGACCTCGGCGACACCATGAATTCGATCGCGTGCCGGGTCGCGCGTCGTCACCTCGAGGATGCCGCCTGTTCGACGGCCATATCGGACCGAGAAGTTGCCCGGGTAGAAGTCGATCTTCTCGAGCATGTACGAGTTGTAGATGCTCGTGAGACCGCCAAAGTGGTAGATCAGCGGCACCGGAATGCCGTCGATGAACGATTCGCTGTCCTGAGGCGCAGCGCCGCGAACGATGAGCAAGCCGATGCCGAACGGGGGGCGCGCCACGCCGGGCAGGAGCTCGACGGCGCGAAGGGCGTCACCGCGCGTACCCGGAATTCGGGTCAGCTCTTCCTTGTCGATCGTGCGCTTGACCACCTCGCGCGGCGGCGCGTCGACCACGGCGGTCGCGCCGAAGCCGCGGTATGCGTTCTGCTTTTGGGCGCCGAGGCGATAGATCACCTGGGTCACTTCGCCCGCGACCAACTCCTCCTCGGCGGCTAGGTCGCCGTACTCGCCGCCGATGATGTTGACGGAGTACACGCCAGGCTCGAGGTCGGTTACGACGAAAGTCCCGTCGGCGGCCGAGACGAGGTCGCGAAGCAGCTCTTTGCGTTCGTTTTTGATTTCGACGACCACCGACCCGGCTGGAACGTCGCCCTCCGCCAGAAGCACGGTGCCGCGTAGCCAGCCGGTCGTGATCTTCTCGGGCGGCGCCTTCATTTCGAAGACGTATCGATAGCGGATGCGAGCCGCGATCGGCTCCCAATCCTTCCGCGCAGGCTCGAACACAAATTGCCGCGCCGCCTCGAGCGCGGCCTCATCGAAGGCCTCTCCGGCCGAGCGGGCGACGCTCACCTCGGTGACGAGCCCATCTTTGCCGACGACGATGTCCAACTCGACCACGGTCTCGTCAGGCTGCTCGGCTTCGGATTCAGGATAGCTCGCTTCGACGAAACGAATGAGCTTCGGCGGCGTGATCAGAGGCTTCGTCTCTTCCTCAGCCGACACTTGGACGCTCCTCTGCGCCTGAACCCCGCTTGCGACGACGCAGAAGATCAGAATCGCGAAGGAGAAGCGAAGCACGGCCTCAGCATAGGAAGAGCGCTGAAGTCGCACAAACCGAAGAATGACGGGGAACCGCACCGCCGCGATGCTCACGAGAAGGTTCGTCCGGGCCGGGTGGAGGCGCGCGATCGCCGGCATGGGACGGATGTATCGCAAGGCCCCAGACGAAAGTGCCCCGGTCACGTGCTCGCGCGACCGGGGCTAGGTGGTGGTGAGCGATCTAGTTGACCGAGTAGTCCGTCCAGCCGACGGTCCAGTCGGTGCCGTCTGGCGCGAATGCGCCCATGCAGTTGCTGTTGCCAGCGGAGTAGTCGTGACCGGCTCGGTCGGCGATCATGGGGTCCTGATCTTCACTGTTGCCAAGGCCGTCTGCGAGCTCCTCCGGCTCGTCGAAGAACGTTCCATCCCCGTTGTCGTCGTTCGCGTCGTCGGGGTAGTTCGGATCATTACCCCAAAAACAGCTGTCTTCGACTGAGAGCTCCGCGGGCCAGGCGGGGTCCCAGCTGCGATCGCGCACATCGACGCCGGGGCCGTCCCAATCGGCGACGATCAAGCCCAATAGGTTGCCAAGGGTTCCTCTGCGCAGCACGACACCACTGTCCGTGCCCGTAGATCCGAGAAGGGTCCCGTGGCTCACAGTCGGGTTGGAGCGGGGCTCCACGTCCTGGTTGTCGCTGAAGTTGTCGCCTTCGATGCCGCGGGGGTCGTCGCTTCGAGGAGCGCTGTGATCGACGATGAAGTTCGTTGCGGAGCCCTGCCAACCCTGGTCCCAGTCGAGCCCATCGTCGCCGGTGCCCGTCACGATGAGCTTGCTGATCGAGGCGGTGCCGCCGAAGAACTCGACGCCATCGTCCTCGCCCTGGTGCGTCTGGATGTACTCGAGCGTGGTGTCGGTCCCACATCCACCAACGGTCAAGCTGTTGAGCTCGTTGTCTTCACCGAACGTGAAGCCCGCGAACTCCACGCGTGCGTATCGGAGAGTGCCGCAGTCGTGCGCGGGGTCGTCGCCTCCGTACCTGCCGCGATCCTCACCTGGGTCGATCCCCTCGATGCTGCCCTCGCAGGTGACACCGGTGTCGCCGCCGCAGGCTCTATCACCCCAGCTCAGCGGCGCGCTGCCAAGCAGCACGACGCCGCCCCAGTCGCCGGCCTGCCGACTGCCTGCCGGTGCGGAAGACGTGAATACGATCGGCTCAGCGCTCGAGCCTTGCGCGTCGAGCTTCCCGTTTCGGGTGACGATGAAACCAGCGGCCTGGTCGCCGATGATGGTCGTCCCCGCTTCGATCGTCGTGGTGCCCCCCGTCACGAAGACGCTTTGGGCGACTCGATACCTGCAATCGGACGTTAGCATCACGTCCGATGCGATTTCCGTAGGCAGCGTCACCGTGTCACCGGGAGTAGCGCAAACCGGCCCGGTTCCGCCCGAGCCGCCCGAACCAGCGGTGCCGCCGGAACCTCCGGAACCGTCGCTGCTTCCGCAGGCCGCGCCCATGGTGGCCATCACAGCCGCGAGAGCCAATCCAATGTGCTTTTTCATTTAACAATCCCCTTGTTCCTCGGCGACGATCCCTAAGTCCCCGCCTGATTCCGTTCGTGTTCTCGGTGCTCAGTAGATGTACTCAGCACCGATGCTGAATGAAGTGCCGCGGTTCTCGAGAAGTACGAGCTCGTTGCCTTGCTGATACCGCTTCTTCGCGAATGCGATGTTCTTCCACTTGAAGCCAATCTTGACGTGCTCAGTCGGCTTCCAAGTCGCGATGAGGTCCAACATGTGCTGTGGCATTTCGAAGACATCGGGAAAGATAAAATCACCGCCGGAACCGCCAACCTCGACGACCCGCTTTCCGAATGCGTTGTAGACCAGTCCGACCATCACGCCTGCGTCAGGATCGTCAAAACGTAGTGACAGGTTCGTGACGTACGGCGATTGATTGAAGAGCGGTCGCTCCGAGCGACCGCTTCCCGCCTCCTCCCCGCCGAGGCTCGTCTTCGACTTCATCAGCGCGACGTTTCCGAGGAAGTAGAGCCGGTCGAGCTTGTCGCTGAATGTGCCAAAGCCGAGACGCAGCTCGATCTCGCCGCCTGCAAGCCAGGCTTTGTCCGCGTTCTCGTATGTCGCAGTACTGTTTTGCTGGCTGGTAACGACGAACTCGATCGGATCTCTGAAGAACTTGTAGAAGCCAGTCACCGAGAAGAGATTTGATTTGCCGAAATAGAACTCGTATCGAGCCTCCACGTTCTGAACGCGTGTCCGTTGCAGGTCCGGGTTGCCTTTGGTGAACCAGCCGCGCAGAAAGTCGACGTACGGATAGGGCGCTAGCTCCCGAATTGCCGGACGAATCACGGTCATTCCGTATCCGATCTTCACGAACATCTCCGGGTTGATCGTGAACGCGAAGCTTGCCGATGGCATCGGATCGATGTCGGTGCGATCGGTATTCAACCGTTCGAAATCCGGCGGTAGAGGCCCGCGCCCCGGATCGTTTTCGAACGGGTCCTCGTTCTCGACTTGCTGTCGGAATACTTCCATTCGCACAAGCCCGAGAAACTTCAGCCAATCGCTCATCGGCGTCTCGAGCTGGAGGTAACCACCTGCCAGTGTGTTGCTCGCTTTGTAGCTGTCGTTCGCCGTAGTGATCTCGTTCATGAGGGAGTCGGTGCCGATCCCTTCCGGACCGAACACGTCTTCAGGGTCACCCGTCGGAACGCTTCCGCCTGGGTACGCCGTCATCGCGAAGCGTCGGGCGAGGAAGTCGCGCTTCTCGTATCCCCCGTCTATTCCGATGGTCGCGTACGCGGTCGAATCGAACGCACTGAACAAGGGGAATCTCACGTCCGTCGTCCCTCCAAACGTGATCTGATTCAGATCTGCATAGAAACGGGTCGCCGTGGGTATCTGCTGCGACTCGACGCGCTGCTGGATGAATCGTCGATCGGGCTGGTCTCGTTTGCCGAAGGCGGCCACGACGTTCCATCGGTACCTGGAGTCGGTCTTGCCGAGATTCCGGTGGTCTCCGGTGAGCTGATTGAAGGACATGCTCCGGCCGATGAAGTCGAAGCTCGTCCTCGTTTGAGGCACGGTAAGACCATTGTCCTCGTCAGCCCCAAGCTTGAGCAAGGTCTCATCTTCGGAAGTTCGGCTGAAGAACGAAGTCAGGTTCAGGAAGTTGTCGGAGTCGAGCTCGACGAAGCCACTGAAGAACGCTCCCCAAAGGACTTCCTGAGTGCCGGACTGGAAGTCGAAGTCTTCTCGAAGCTCGGTGGCTTTCTCTTGGTCGTCGAAATTGAATTGGCGGTTGAAGCCATCTCGAATGACGTCCTCGTACTCGTACGTGAGGCTCAGCATGTAGCCACCGCGACGGCCCGCCTTCTTGAAATCGCCGCTGTCTCCGAGGCTGACTTTGAGCCCCATTTTTGGTAGCGCGGTTCTGCGTTTCGAGTTCCAAATGTTGGGGAAGTCTCGACCCGTCTCGGCCATCTGATCGAAGTTCTGATATCGGCCGGCTCCGGTTCCACTCCGATCGATCGAAAGTCGATCCGAGCCGAGCGTCGGGGCTGGCGCCCTGGTTCCGTTGTCGAATCCAATCCAGTCAGCCCTTCCTCCCTGGTAGGTTGGCATCGACTTGCCGGTGCTCAGCGTGTTGGCACCGATTGCGACGCCGGCCTTCAACGTGAAGTCCCGCGGATAGCTCGATGTTTCGACGAGGAGGAGACCGCCCGCGAAGTTACCCGGTAGATCTGGGCGCGGTGTCTTCACGACGGCGAGGTTGCTGACGACGTCGGTCGGGAAGATGTCGAGCCGGACGCTCGGCACGTCGGGATCGACACCTGGAATCGGAATGCCGTTGAGCAAAGTCCGGTTGTACTTCCCGGCGAGACCGCGAATGATAACCGTTCCATCGTCATCGATGGTCACGCCAACGACACGCTTCACGGCACTCTTGGCTGTACTGTCACCACTGCGCTTGATCTCCTCGGCGCTGATGGCGTCCTGAACGCTGACGGCTTCTTTGCGGATGTTGAGTTGAGCGGCTTCGCTCGACGTGTCCCCTAGGTAGACGACTTCCTGCTCTTCGACCCCCGCGTCTTTTTCGGTGATCGGATCGAGAACGAAGTTGACTCGCTTGAACTTGCCGCGGGTAACTTGAATGTCATCCCAACGCGCGCCGTGATAGAGGTCGTAGTAGCTGCGAAGGGTGTACGCGCCCGGTGGAAGGTAGAGCTCGTACCGGCCGCGCTCATCGGTAATGGTGCTTCGAAGTTTTCCATCCGCTTTCCCCTTTGCGAGGACGGGAGCGTCGGGCAGCACCTTCTTCGGCCTTCGGGAAACGACCTGGCCTTGGACGCCGGTTTCTCTGTCGGCACCGGGCTCGAGCGCGTCCGGGTCTTGAACCTCGACTGCGTTTGAAACCACAGGCGTTGCAATCTCATCGATCTCCTTGCCCTCGGTATCCTTGACGCTGTCTTCCTGCGTGTCTGGGCTGACCCCGTATTCGATGATCACTTCGTCGACGTCGCCGATCTCGTCCTCCTCGGCGCGCTCTTTCGCCGCACCTGCATCCGGGGTTATCCACTCCTTTCCGTCGACATCGCGGCTGATGATTTCGGCGTTCTTCTCTTCGGGAGGATCCTCCTTGGCTCTTTCGACCGGCGCCTCTTTGGGTGACCCTCCTTCCTTCTTCTCTTCCGCTGGCGCTTGCTTCTTCTCGTCGGACGGCGCCTGCTTCTCGTTTTCAGCGGGCGCGTCCTTCTCTGGGGGCTTGTCCTTCTTCTCGTCGGACGGCGCTGGTTTCGCCGGCGAGTCGTCCTTCTCTCCGTTGGCCGGCGGCTCATCTGCGGGCGGAGGCGCTTTGTCGTCGGGCGACTCGCCCACAGACGGTGGCTCCTCGACGGGCGGCGACTCCTCGGAAGGCGGTGCTTTGGGCTCCTGGGCGAGTGTCTCCCCCGGACTGGACGCAGCAATCCCTACGAGAAGGGCCAATAGAAGCCCTTCTTTAGTCAGCTTGGACATTTCTCTCCTTCGGCGACCGGGCTCACGCGACGGTCGTCAGCTCGACATGCTCTTAGTCGTGCACGCCCTCCGTGAGGATTGCGATGTGTGCCGCTCCTCCAACGCGCGCCAAATCGAGCGCACGCACGGCCCGTGAGTACGGCGCGTTGTCCGCCGCATCGAAAAACACTTTGCGCTCGCCGCGTGCGATCAAGACTCGCCTTAGCTTTTCCGCGAACTCCGCATCCGGAACGAGCTCCTTGTTGATTTGAAAATGCCCTTCCGGATTGACGCTGATCACCAGCGGCTGCTTTTCGGCCGGGTCCGGGGGGGTCACTTCCTCCGAATCGGGCTTGTCCGGCACATGCACCCAGAAGTGCGCCGGCATGAGCGGCATGATCACCATGAAGATGATCAAGAGCACCAGGACGACGTCCACCAACGGTGTGACGTTCATCTCCGGTTTCGCTGTGCCCTTCTTGCCTTCCGAGGCGCCGACGTTCATTCCCATGGGATTCGCCTCCTAGTTGAGTGCCCGCTTGGTCTTGCGAATGCTCTCGGCGAACGCAGCGGCATCGTCCAAGGCCGCCCTGGTGGCTCGCAGCGCTACCCCGGGGAAGCCGACGTTTTGCACGATGGCCATGACATCGCGGACCTTGTCGTAGGTGAGCCGGTGGTCGCCGCGAAGCACGAGCTTCTTATTCGGGTCGTCGGCGTTTGCCGCTCTGAGGTGGGCGTCGAGCTGGTCCCTGTTCACTCCGTAGTCGTCGAGAAAGAGCCGCCCATCGACGTCTATCGAGAGGACGTACGGATCGGGCTCACCTTTTCGCTCTTCGTCCGGGTTCTCGAGCTTCGCGAGCTCGAGGTTCTGGTCGCTCACGGCAGCCGGCAGGATCACCATGAAGATGATCAGAAGCACCAGGACGACGTCCACCAACGGTGTGACGTTCATCTCCGGCTTCACTTTGGCGCGCTTCTTTCGTGAGAGACTACTCATGGGCTCGTCCGATTACTGGTTGCGGATCATTCGGCAGGGAGAGGCACGGCGACTTCGCCGTTCACCGCCGGCCTGGGAGAATCCAAGATCGCCCCGGTGTCGCCGCCGAGGGCTCCGGCTTCGAGCTGGTCGACGAGCTCGCTGCCCGCGTTCGCGAGGCCCGCTTCGTACTTGGAGATCAGCCCGCTCAACCAGTTGAAGAGCATCACCGACGGAATTGCGACCATCAGGCCGTACCCGGTGACGTAGAGCGCTTCGCCGATGAGGGGTCCAATCGTGCTGAGACCGCCCCCACCGTCTTG
>JBLYYU010000535.1:0-2528 GCA_048550275.1 Polyangiales bacterium | reverse complement strand
GTCGCGGCTTCCTCCGCGCTGGTGACGTCGTGTTGTGCGCCAGCGAGCTGACGCCGAGTGTTGCCCTCGTCGACGTCGATTTGCGACACCGCCGCGCGCCCTTCCGTATCGAGCTTCGCGATTTCCTTTCGGCGATCCTCGACACGCTGAAGCTCCATCTCGACAACGCGAAGGTCGCGCTCGGCGCCGAGGATCTCGAGCTCGGCGTCGTGGGCCTCGGTTCGGGCGGAGTCGATCTCCGCCTGGCGTTCGGCGATGCCCGCCCGAAGCTGGCCCTGGCTGTAAATCGCCCGCTCGAGCTCAGCGCTCTGTGAGGCCGACGCCTCCTCGAGCTCCCGGATTTCGCGCTTCAAACGCAGCAAATGCGCCGCCGACTCGTCCTCGGCGCCGCCCACAACCGAGCCATCTCGAAGCAAGGCCTGCCCGTCGAGAGTCACGAGCTTCCCTTGGAAGCCTTCCCGATGAAGCCGAGCTGCCGTCGGCAATGCGTCGACGACGAGGACGTCGTGCAAGAGGTAGCGAACCCATCCCTCGTCGGCGCGCGAGTATCGCATCAGGCCCAGCAAGGACCCGATGACGCCCGTCCCGACCGGAAACTGCGGGACGACCCTCGGAGCCCCGCCTGGCGACCGCGGCATGAACGTCGCGCGGCCTTTCTCTTCACGCGCCAGATACTCGGCAGCCCGCAAGGCGGATTCGGTGTCCTCGACCAAAAGGTACTCGAGCGCTCCGCCAAGCGCGGCCCCAAGCGCGCGCGTGTGCTCCGGCGCACACTCGATTCGATCGGCGACGAGGCCGACTAGCCCAGTTCGTGGGGCGTCCGCCGAAGGGTGGGCGTAACCCGTCATCACGGCTTGCGCGCCTGCGCCGACACCTTCGAAGCGCTCGTGGATTTCGTTGAGCGAACGAAGACGCGAGCTGCTCACTGCCAGCGTCTCCCGGAGCGTGTCCACCTCTGTGTCGGCGAGGTGCAAGGCGTCCTTGCCAGACGAAAGCGATGTTTCGATTTCGGTCTGACGCTCGGCGGTCTGCGACTTGCCGCTTCGCAAGCCGTGCATGCGCGCTTCGAGCTCACCTCGCTGCTGCGTGAACTCGACCTCACGAGTGGCAAGCCCTTGCAGCTCTTCCTGCAATCGCTCGAGACGCCTGCGCACTTCGTCGCGGCGCGCTTCGTAACCTTCGAGGACGGCCTCGGCGCCGGCGACACGCGCGCGGCCTTCGGCGAGCCGGGCTCGGGCGTTCTCCAAGGCCGCTTCGGCCTCTTCCGCCGTGTTTTTGCGGACTTGCAGCTCCGCCTCGACCTCGAAGAGAAGCTGCCCCGCCTCGGTCTCGAGTGCCTCGAGCTCGCTCAACGAAAGCCGAACGGTCGACGCTTCCCCGTGCAAACCTTCGCGCTGCTCTTCGAGCTGACGAAGCTCGCGACTCGCGAGCTCCTTGCGCTCGATCAACGCAGCCTGGCGATCCTGCTGTTGACGGATCAGGCCTTCGAGCTGCCGAACCATGTTGTCGAGCTCGTACGCGCGGCCCTGACCCCGCTCGACATCCGAACCCAACTGCTGCAACGACACGCGCTCCGCTTCGACCGAAGCTTCCTTCGCCACCAGGGCTCGACGACTCGACTGCACGTCTTCGTTTGCCTGCGACAGGGATGCGGTGACCGAGCCCATCTGCCCGCGAAGCTCGAGGAAGCGATGCGACGCAACCCAGAGGTCCAGGTCGCGCATCTCCTTCTTGTAGCGCTTGTAGCGCTCGGCCTTCTGCGCCTGCCGCTTGAGCGAAGCGAGGCTCCGCTCGAGCTCGCCGATGATGTCGGTGACGCGAAGCAGGTTCTGCCGCGTCTGATCCATTTTGCGCTCGGCCGCCCGCTTGCTCAGCTTGAACTTGCTGATCCCCGCGGCCTCTTCGATCATCGTGCGCCGATCCTCCGGCTTGGAGGTGACGATGTAGCCGATGCGGCCCTGCTCGATGATCGAGTACGCGCGCTTGCCGACGCCCGTTCCCAAGAAGAGATTGGTGATGTCGAGCAGGCGAACCGGAGTTCGGTTGATGAGGTAGTCGCTGTTTCCCTGGCGATCGAGACGCCGCGTCACCTGGATCTCGGAGTACTCACTGTACTCCGGAGGGGCTAAGCCGTCGGTGTTGTCGAACGTCAGCGTGACCTCGGAGAAGCCGTGGGGCCCGCGCCCCTCCGCCCCGCTGAAGATGACGTCCTCCATCTGCTTGCCACGGAGCCGGGACGGCGACTGCTCACCCATGCACCATTTGATGGCATCCACGATGTTGGATTTGCCGCAACCATTAGGCCCGACGACACATGTGATGTCGTGGTCGAAATGGACCGTCGTCTGGTCGACGAAGGATTTGAAGCCAACGATATGGAGCTTCTTGATCTTCACACTGCCCCCCAAAGGAGTAGATGGACGTGGCTATCACTGAACATACGATATTGCAACGGCTTGCGCGACCAGAAGCGAGGGTCAGTGTGTGACCCCCACTATATATAGTGGTTGAGCCGCGCGACTCCGTCT
>JBLYYU010000534.1:0-16433 GCA_048550275.1 Polyangiales bacterium | reverse complement strand
GGTGAAGGTGATTCGCATCAGCGACGACGCGATCGCAACCTTTTCCGACGATCTCGAGCTCGAAGACGGCGAGATCGGCGAGATTGCGGTCCGCGGCCCGATGGTGACTGAGGCGTACTTCGCCGACGAACCCAATACGGCTCTATCGAAGATCCGAGACGGCGACTTCATCTGGCACCGCATGGGCGATGTCGGTTGGCGCGATCGCGAAGGGCGCCTCTGGTTCTGCGGCCGCAAGAGTCACCGCGTGCTCGTCGACGGCGCGACGATGTTCACCGTCCCATGCGAGAAGATCTTCGATGCACACCCGGCCGTCTATCGTTCGGCGCTCGTCGGTCCCGGAGGGCAGCCGACGCTCTGTGTCGAGCTCGAGCCTGGGCTGCGCTCCGCTGACTGGCCGGAGATCGAGCGGCAGCTCCGGCACACCGCCCAGGCACATCCACAGACGAATCGGATCTCGCGCTTCATTCGGCACCCGAGCTTCCCGGTCGACATCCGGCACAATGCAAAAATCGGACGCGAGAAGCTCGCAAACTGGGTTGCGGCCAAAGGTCCATCATGACGGTGCTCGTCACGGGTGGCGGAGGTTTCATCGGCCGTTCGATCGTCAGGGCGCTGCTCGATCGGGGTGAACGCGTGCGCGTGCTGTGTCGGGGCGACTATCCCTTGCTTCACGAATGGGGTGTCGACCTTCATCGGGGCGATATTCGCGACCAGGACGTGGTGGCCGCGGCCGTCGAGGGATGCGATGCCGTCTTTCACACCGCTGCCCACATCGACCTATGGGGCGCCTACGAAACCTTCTTCGCCGTGAACACGCTGGGGACTCGCCACGTCATCGACGCGTGCAAGAAGTATCGGGTTCCAAAGCTCGTCTACACCAGCACGCCGAGCGTCGTGCACTCAGGGGATGCCGTGTCGGGCGTGGATGAGTCCGCGCCCTATCCTTCCCAGTTCGAAGCGCACTACCCAGCGACCAAGGCGCTTGCGGAGCAAGAGGTCTTGGCCGCCAACAGCGAGTCGCTATCGACCGTCGCGATTCGACCCCATCTGGTCTGGGGCCCGGGAGACAGCTCAGCCCTGCCACGGCTGGTCGCCCGCGCTAAGACCGGACGTCTACGGATGGTCGGGCGACCGCAGCGGATCGACACGACCTACATCGACAACGCGGTCGCAGCCCATCTCTCGGCGTACGATCGACTCGCACCCGGCTCCCCGGTCGCGGGCAAGGCCTACTTCATCACGCAGGGAGAACCGCTCGAAGGTCCGGCGTTCATCAACGACATGCTCGACGCCGCTGGCCTGCCACCAGTCACGCGAACCGTACCGGCCCCGCTCGCCCGCTTCGCTGCCGCGCTGGCCGAGGCCGTGTGGAACGCATTCCGATTGCAGTCCGAGCCCCCGGTGACCCGTTTTCTGGTGAGCCAACTCTCGACCGCGCATTGGTACGACATCTCCGCAGCCCGCCGGGACCTCGGCTACGAACCCAAGGTCAGCTACGCAGAAGGCATGGTGCGCCTCAAAGCGTGGGCCCAAAGCCAAACCTGGTAGCGGTTCGCCGCGCTAGCGCTCGAGCAGCGAAGCGATGTCGAAGCTTTGCGAAAGCGCGTGGACGATGCTTCGTGGCTCCACAGACTCGATAAAGGGCAAACGAAGTTGGGGCAAGCTCGGGTATCGTCTCGAGAACGCGTCCGAGATGCGGGCAGCGGCACGGTTCCGTGTCGCCCGTTCGTCGTTGAGCGTGCGAAGAACCTCGTCGATGGCCGGTGTCGTCTCGCCGGAGGCCTCGAGCAGCTGAACCCAATCGTGCTCGGGGACGAAGGCAGAATTGAGGATCAAAGCCCGTGGACTGATGTCGAGCTTCCCAAGCTGCTTGATCAGGTAGTCGACATCGTCGCTGGCAGCAGCGGTCGGAGAGGCCACCGGGTAGTACCGCGTCTCGGGTCGAAGCAGCAGGTCACTCGTATGCTCGTTGAGCAGGATGAAGCGTTTGCGAACACGCGCCATCTCGGCAAACAATCCTGCGACGTCTCGTGCCACGGGCCCCAATGCGCGCACGAGGAGTTGCTCGACGCGACCCATCTTGTCCTCTTGAGGCGTCACGCTCGTTCGCTTCCCGATCGCAGCCATCCAGCCTACCGCACGTCCGCCCAGAAGCTTTGCCAGGCGCTTCGGGTAAGTGATGAAGTCGATGGCGTTGCGAGAAGGCGCCGTGTCGATCACCACGGCGTCGACTTCATGCTCTATGATGGCCCGCCAAGTCAGGCTTATCGTGGCGACCTCATGGATTCCGGGGACTGCAGCTTCGAGGACACGGTAGAGACGGTTGTCGAGCAGCCGCTCGAGCGCCTCGGGTTCCTCCGCGAACAAGAACTCGACGAAGGTGCGCAACGCATCCTCAGGGTCGGGCATGAGCCCAAAGAGCTGTCCGCTACCCGAATCGAGCGAAAGCTCCCGAGCCTGTGTCCCGAGCTCGACGCCCATCGCGTCGGCAAGCCGGCGGGCCGGGTCGATGCTGACGATCAAGGCGCGGTGTCCGCTCTTGGCGAGAGCCAGCGCAAAGGCCGCGGACGCGGTGGTCTTACCGACGCCGCCGCCTCCGGCGCAGACGATGACGACCGGATGTCTCATGCGGCTCCTGCGCTCCGCAGCCACTCGGCCACCGTTTGAGCGGTTGGATCGGTGGGGGCGAACGGAAGCAAAGTAAGTCCACTGTCACCTCCCTTTTCCTCACCATACCGATGCACCGTCTCATCCAAGGCTGCCATGACCTGCTTCCGCACCGTGTCGCGGATCGTAAGAAACTCGGCAAGCTCTTGCGCCGCCTCACCCACGACGCCTTCGGATTTCGACATGGCCAGGGCATCGGAGAGCGCGTTCTCTGGCGGCGCATGCGGCACGCGATTGACGACGAGCCGGTCGACGGAAAGCCCCACTTCTTTCTCGACCGTTTCGCAGAGCGTCAAGGTTTCCCACAACACGAGGCGCTCGGGTAGCGTGACGACGACGATCGAAGCGCGCCCCGGTGAAATCAGCTCGGCCTCGAGCTTCGCGCAGAGGTCATGAACTGGGCCGCGGCCAGTGAGCTCGCGACCCTGTCGGGCGACTTTGAGCCACGCCACGCTGTGCCCCGTCGCAGGCATGTCGAAGACGACCCGCTTGCCTGGATGCTCTTCGACGACCTGGCGCGCCAGCTCCAACACGCCAAGCTCGCGAACCGCGGGGGCCGCACGAATCAAAGGTCGCATCGCGAAATTGTCGAGCGCGAGCTTCGCGAGCGTGGCCGACCCAAATACGGGCGCGGCGGCTTTGGCTACCGCACGACTTGGGTCGAGAACCACGTGCTCTAGGCCGCCTGGCCGATTGCGGAGTACCCGTCGCGCGCCCGCTCCGTCTCCAAACTCGACGTAGACCGCTTCGCCTTCGGCCTCCGCGGCCGCAAGCGCGAGCCCCGCCGCCACTGTCGTCTTTCCTACGCCGCCCTTTCCGGTGACGAACACTGCAGGTGCGAGGGGAACGTGCGTCCCGATTCGTGAACCGCTAGTCGGCAAGGCCGGCTGCCATCCCTTCGAGAACCTCACCAAGCATCAGAACATACGCCTCACGAATGAATCGAACGTAGTGCGGCGCAGTATGCCCACCGGCGCGGGTCAGTGCCTCGATGCCGCGCACCGTTTTGTGCCAGGTCTGGCAGATGTCCTCGTAGGTCCATTGTCCGGTGATCACGGGAGTCACCCGTCCGTCTTCGAGGTCGGTCTCGATGTCGATGTAGTCGTCGATCATCTGCACGAACAAAGAGACTTCGTACATCCATGGCCGGGCCCCTTCGCCGGCGTAGTGGTGCACCGGAAACAGCAGGCCGTCGATCGTTCCTTGAATTCCCGCCAGTCGATGGCCAAGCCCGGTCGCATCGCTCACGCCGGTCATCCCGGCCACCTCGGAATCGACCCAGTCCTTGAGGCGCGCGACCGCATGCTCGAACGGCAACCGCTCACGAGGCGTCAAACCCCGCTCCATCTCGACTTGCAGGGCCCGCGTCAGCCGAAGCTCGGGCGTATCGGGGTCCCATTCACCATCGAGGAGCGCGTGCAGCTTGCGACCGCGTTCCTCGGGCGGGTCCTCCATGCAGTGGTCGAAGGCATGGTCGATCACCGCGATGAACGCCGCGATGAGAATGATTCGTCGGTGCTGGTCGGCCAGCGCCACGCGACCGAGCACGTTGAGCGCCGCACGTGCCGCGAGACCGAGGACCCAATTGGGCAGAGCCAGTCGATTTCCAATCCCGGTGATGAGAGCCACCGAAGCAGGCCTTTTCGGCGCACAGAACAGCACCGTGTACGGCGCAGATGCGTAGAGGTCGCAGGCGGCAAGGCGCATCTTGACCGCGAACGGGTCGCGGAGCATCGCCGGCCAGTGCTCGTGAATCAGCGGCATCACGAACTGGTCGTAGTGGCGGCTGGTGACCTCTCGGATGCCGACGGTGAGCTGCGCGACCGAGGGATCAGCTTTTCCGATGAGCTGGCGGAGCTGCTCGATGCGCTCCTCGCGAGAGAGAGCCGATGCAGCGGAGTTGGTAGAGGACGGCTGGGTACTGGGGTTGAACATGAGGCGACGCGAGCCTAGCAGCAGAACGCTGTGGGAGCCGCCCTCGACTTGCCCGGAGGGTCGCGGCTGAGCTTGCCGGTCACCAAGGCGAGCATCGCCTCGCGCGGCCTTCAGACATTGCCATAGGCGTGGTCCCACGCTGGAAGCGACACGGCGCTGTGGCTCCAGCGCGACGGCACAGGCGGCGCCAGTCACCTCAGGGTGGTGTTCGATGCCGTTCGAGACCTCACGGCGGTCTGGTTGCAATCCGAAGGCGGTCGCACCGGGATCTGGTCCAAGCGCTTCGAGTTAGTCGTGCGCGCGAGCGGGATCGCATGTACCTGGTCTTGATCGTCGCGGCGGCGCCTCCGAAGCCGCCTGACAACCCGGACCGTTTGCGATACATGCCCGGCATGACAGCCCGAAAGCGCCATCTGCTTTGGATCTTGCCACTGCTGATCATACTCGCCTTCGGCGTGAGTTGGGCGGTGAGACGGGCGGACGGTCCACGGGTCGAGGCGTTGAGCCCGGTGCTTAGGCCCATGGTGCAGACCATCGTCACATCGGGCCGCGTGGTGCAACGGCGGCAGTCGAAGCTCGGCGCGATGATTCAGGGAACCGTTGCGGAGGTGCGCGCCGAAGATGGCGATCGCATCGAAGCGGAGGCCTTGCTGGTTCGGCTGGCCGATGACGACGCGCTCGCGAATCTCGCCGAAGCTGAGGCCTCGGTGTCGGAAGCGGAGGCGCGCTTGGCACGGGTGCAGAGCTACGGCCGCCGGATCGCGGCGCAGACGCTTCGCCAAGCCACGATCGAAGCCAAACAGGCCGAAGTGGAGTTTCAGCGGCAGAAGCGGCTCCTCGGGACCGGAGCGGTGAGCGAGCTGACCTTCGAACGGGCGCGCCGGGATCGAGACCAGACTCGAAGCCGACGGATCACGGCATCGCTCGAGGTGGCTGCGGCTGCGCCCAAGGGAAGTGACGTCGCGGTTGCGGCGGCGACGCTTGCCGGCTCGGAAGCGCGCCTCAGGGCTGCGCAGGTCGCGGTCGAGCACACCCGGATTCGTGCGCCCTCAGGCGGGGTCGTCCTGAAACGCCACGTCGAACGCGGCGAAGTCGTGCAGCCTGGTGAGCCCCTCGTGACCTTCGCTGGGGACGGTCCCTTGGAAGTCCGCATCCAGCCCGACGAATCGAACCTCGCACTGTTGCGGGTGGACCAGCGGGCCCTGGTTTCGGCGGAGGCCTTCCCCGAACAACGTCTCGGAGCGTCGGTCAGCCGAATCGCGCCGTCGATCGATCCGGTCCGAGGAACGGTCGAGGTGGACCTGGCGGTCGAGGAACAGGCCGAGCTCCGCCCGGACATGACGGTGACCGTGGAGATCGAAGTCGGACGCGCAGACAGCGCCCTGGTCCTGCCGAGCTGGGCCGTCCGGGACTTCGGAAGTGATGCGCCGTGGGTGCTGGTGGCCGAGGATGGCGAAGCGAAGCGCCGAGACGTGAACCTCGGGCTCGAAGGAGATGACCTCGTGCAAGTCGTCTCGGGCCTCGGCGAACAGGACCGAGTCATCCCGCCCGCGCTCCCGGTCGACGAAGGCGAGCCCGTGCGTCTCCGCGGGACGCGGCCGGCAGTCGACGCTCCCCTCGGGGAGGAGGGCTAGTGCTCGGGCTCCAACTCGCGTGGAAGTTCCTGCGAGAGGGCCGGACTCAGTCGCTGCTCATCCTCTCGGGAGTCACGATCGGAATCGCGGCGTTCGTGTTCGTTTCGGCAATCATCGAAGGCCTTCAAGTCAACTTGCTCGAGCAAACCCTCGGCAGCCAGGCGCATGTCACCGTATCTCCCGAGGAGGCGCCCCCGCGCCCGCTCATGCAGGAGCCCGGAGTTGCCTTCGCGAGGCGGATCGAGCCCTCCGAACCGCGGCGGAGGCCTTTTGACCAGTGGCAGCGGGCGGTGCGGCGCGTCGAGGCGACCGAGGGCGTAGTGGCCGTCTGTCCGAAGGTCAGCGGCTCTGCACTCGCGTACCGCGGCGCCGCCGAAGAGGCCGTCAAAGTCGTCGGTGCCGATGCGGGCCGGCTGCGCCGGATCGTCGACATTCCAGGCAACCTCATCGACGGAATGTACCGTCTCGGCGGAGATGAAGCGGTTGTCGGAACGAGCCTCGCCGAGAAGCTCGGGGCGAGTGTGGGCGATCCGCTGCGCGTGCGGAGCGGAGATCGCGAAAGCATCCTTCGAATCGTCGGCATTTTCGAGATCGGTAACGAGATGGTCAATGGCCGTTGGCTGGTCACCTCCCTCCGCAACGCACAGACGCTACTCGGGCGCGTGGGTGACATCAGCGAAATCGATGCGCGTGTTGCGGATGTGTACGAAGCCGAGCGGATCGCCCGCGAGGTCGAAGCCCGAACGGGCGTACCCACCGAAAGCTGGATGGAGCGCAACCGCGACCTGCTCACCGGGCTTCGCTCACAAGACGCGTCGACGACGATGATTCGCGTGTTCGTCCTGCTCGCAGTGGCGATGGGGATCGCCAGTGTACTCAGCGTGAGCGTCGTCCAACGACGAGGTCAGATCGGCATCCTTCGAGCAGTAGGCACCTCGCGCCGCATCGTGCTCAGCGTCTTCCTCTGGCAAGGCTTGTTGCTCGGCGTAGTAGGCGCCGTACTGGGGTCCATGCTCGGGGCGCTCGCCGGAGAGCTGATCGAATCAAGCGCCTTGTTCGACATCACGGTGACGCCACGCCTGGTGTTGACAGCCGTCGGGGTCTCCGTAGCGACGGGCGTCCTTGCGGCCTACCTTCCGGCCCGTCGCGCGGCGAGTCTCGATCCGGCTGCGGCGATCCGAGGCGACGAATGAATCCCGACGAGGCGTTGTTGGCCCTCGAAGGCGTCGGGAAGACTTACGGTGGTGAAGTCAGCACCGAGGTCCTCCGCGGAATCGACCTTTCCGTTCGCGAAGGGGATCTCGTCGCGCTGGTCGGCCCGTCGGGTTCAGGAAAGAGCACCCTCCTCAATCTGATCGGGCTGCTCGATCGCCCCACGACAGGCCGAATCTTCATCGATGGCCGTGCGGTCGAGCAATTCGACGACGACGGCCTCACCAAGCTTCGCGGCGAGAAGCTCGGGTTCATCTTTCAATCGCACCACCTCTTGCCTGGCCTCAGCGTGATCGAGAACGTGATGCTCCCGAGCGCCGCAGCGAGAGCAGGGTTTCAATCGAGCATGCGAGCCCCCGCGAAGGCTCTGCTCGACGCGATGGGCCTCGAGGATTGGGCGGACGCCCGTCCACGCCAGCTGTCAGGCGGGATGCAGCAACGGGTTGCCGTCGCTCGGGCGCTGATGAACGACCCGCCGCTCGTGCTGGCCGACGAGCCTACGGGGAACCTCGACAGCAAAACCTCCAATCAGGTTTTCGATCTCTTGCGGCGGCGAAACGTCGAGCGCAACACCGCCTTTCTCATCGTCACGCACGACCTTGCGCTTGCGCGCCGATGCGAACGCGTCATCGAGCTCGTGGATGGAACCGTCGTCTACGAAGGGCCGCCGTCAGGCCTGACGGCGTATTAAGCGGCGCCGTCTTCGCCGCAGCCCGAAGCTGCCGTTTCTATTTGGGTTCTTTCCTTGACGAGCTGTTGCCTAGCGCGCGCGTCCGAAGGCGCGCACGTTGGGTTTTGCGCGTCGGCGACATCCCTGGCCCGCCAGGAATCTCGATGCTCCGACATAGCGCTGATATCCGCACCCTGCTCTACATGGCCGTCACGACTGCTTTGCTGGTCGTTCAGTGGACCCGGGACTCGTTCAGCCCCTTGCTGTTCACGGCGTGTCTTTTCATGGCCGTGTCCGTGTCCGTCATCGCGCACAATCACAATCACCTCACGATCTGGAAATCGAAGCCGCTCAACGCGCTCACCGACTACTGGCTCACCTTGTTCTACGGTTTCCCAGCGTTCGGTTGGATTCCCACGCACAACCAGAACCACCACAAGTTCAACAATCGAGAGGGCGACTACACGATTACCTATCGCTACACGGAGAAGACCAACCTCTTCACGCTCCTCACGTACCCGACTGTGAGCGCGTTTCATCAGCAGAAACCAATCCGAGACTACCTTGGAAAGCAGTACGACGTCAGCAAGAAGCGCTTTTGGTTTTGTATCTCGCAGTACGCCTTGCTGGTCGTGTTTCTCTTGGCGGCTTTTCTGATCGACTGGAAGAAGGCGCTACTCTACGTTTTCATTCCGCAGCAGGTGTCCTTGTTCGCCGTGCTGATCTTCAACTACGTGCAGCACGTGTACACCGACGAAGAGTCGCCGATCAACCACTCGCGCAATATCGTGGGTCCACTGATGAACTGGTTCCTGTTCAACAACGGCTTGCACACGGCGCACCACGACAGCCCGGGGCTGCACTGGAGCAAGACACCAGCCGCGCACGCGAACATCGCCGCAGACATCGACCCCAGGCTCAACGAACCGAGCTTCTTCTGGCTTCTGTTCCGGGTCTACATCCTCGGGATCTTCAGTGGAAAGGCCCGCGGGACGTCGATGCGTCTCGAGCGCATGGCGTCTGCACCAGATCTCGTGCTGGCCGACGCAGTCGTCAGCGCAGAGAGCTAGGCACGAAGCCGCGAGCGGCGTGATCAGGAATTGACCTCCGGCGCGTAGTCGGCGAGAACACGCTATGACCAATGTCAGCGTTCTCGGGGCGGGTGCTTTCGGTACTTCGCTCGCCCTCTACAGCTCGAACCTAGGCCACCGTACCCGCGTCTGGGCGTACGATGAAGGTCTGCCCGAACGAGTCGCGGCCGAAGGCGAGAACGCGGCGTACCTCCCGGGGTTCGCGACGCCCGAAGCCCTGGTCTTCACCAACGACATGGCGACGGCCCTGGAAGACGCGGACCTGGTCTTGCTGGTTGTCCCCTCGAGCTTCATGCGCACCGTCACGACGCAGGCCGCACCTCATCTCCCTTCGGGTGCCCTGGTCACGTCGACCGCGAAAGGTATCGAGCAAAAGAGCTACGCACTCATGAGTGACGTGCTGGCCGACACTCTGCCCGATCACGCGCACAGCGCGACGTACCTCTCCGGACCGAGCTTCGCCAAAGACATCGCCTCCCAGCTCCCTGCCGATGTGACCCTCGCCGGCGCCGACATAGACACCGCACGACGTGTGCAGGAGGTTCTTCACTCCCCCCTGCTTCGTGTGTACGCGAGCGACGACGTCATCGGTGTCCAGCTCGGAGGCGCTCTCAAGAACGTAGTTGCGGTCGCCTGCGGTGCTGCTCACGGCCTCGGGCTCGGCGCGTCGACGGTCGCGTCCCTGATGACGCGCGGCCTCGCGGAGCTGACGCGCTTGGGTGTATCCCTCGGTGCAAATCCACTCACATTCTTGGGCCTCGCCGGCGTCGGCGATCTGAGCCTCACCTGCAACGGCGAGCTTTCTCGGAACCGCCAACTCGGGCAGCAGCTCGCCAGCGGTAAGACAGCCCGGGAGATCGTCAGCTCGCAGAAAGCAGTCGCCGAAGGGTACCGCACCTCGTTGGCCGTGCACGATCTCGCAGAGCGCGAGGGCGTCGACATGCCGATCTCCGAAGCGGTTTACAAGGTGTGCCACGAAGGCGCGTCTCTCCCCGAAGAGGCGACACGGTTGATGAGCCGCGAGCCGAAGGATGAGCTTGCGGGCATCTTCCTGCGGGCCTATTGATCCGTAGGCGATGGAACGCCGCAAACAGGTCGAGCTTCTCTCCGAGTGCGTCGAGCTGACCCGCGCGGGGCGGCCGCACCTGACCGACGACGAATCGTTCGTTCCGGTCGCCGAGTACACGGACGCCGCCGTGTTCGAACAGGAACGCGATTTGCTCTTTCGCCGCTCGATGAACCTCGTAGCGCACGCCAGCCTGATCGTTTCCCCCGGAGACTTCATCACCCGAGACCTGGCCGGATCGCCCGTCATCCTAGTCCGAGACCGACACGGCCAGGCGAAAGCGTTTCTCAACGTCTGCCGACACCGCGGCGCAACCCTGGAGCTGCGCGATCTCGGGAACTGCCGACGCTTTGTCTGTCCGTACCACGGGTGGACCTACGAGACTGACGGCTCGCTTGCCGCCGTGCGCCACGCGGAAGGATTTCCGAGCTTGGAACCGGAGCAGTCGGGCCTCGTGGAGCTTCCCTGTGTCGAGGCCGCCGGCTTCCTCTGGGCTTGCCCGGATCCCGACGCTCTCGATGTCTTTCCAGACGCTGGGAGCAAAGCGCTCCTGTCGGAGCTCGAGGGGTTTGGCTGCGACGAAGGCGTCGTCTTCGAAAGCGAGTCGCGGGTTTGGAGGGCGAACTGGAAGCTGATCGTCGACGGCGGGCTCGAGTCCTATCACTTCAAAGTCGCCCACCGAGAAACGGTTGGCGGATTCTTCGCCGACAACATTTCGACCTTTCAGTTTCTCGGAGAACACATCCGTACGGTCTTGCCACGACTGTCCGTCGCGGAGCTGGCCGACAGGCCCGAATCCGAATGGAACATTCGCGAGCACAGCCATCTGGTCTACGCGATCTTCCCGAATGCGACGGTGCTGATGCAGGAAGGCCACTTCGAGCTCATCATCATGACTCCCCTCACGGTTGACGAGACGCGGGTCGAGATCGCCACAGTCGTGCCGGGTGGTCACAGTGACAAAGGGCAGGCGTTCTGGTCGGCCAACCATGCCTTCACCAAGGCCACCCTGAACGAGGACTTCGAGCTGGCCGAGCAAATCCAGCGTGGGATCGGATCCGGCGCCAACGAGGTTTTCAGGTTTGGACGGTTCGAGGGCGCCCTCTCCCGCTGGCATGAAATGCTGGACGCGAAGCTCGGCCGTTGAGTCGGCACTCTGCGCAAACGTGCTATCTGCCAGAACGATGATCGCGTACCTGTACCCCATCAGTCTGGCCGTGATTTCTGCCCTCGTCTTCGCTCTCGAGCGGGCCTTCCCCTGGCGTCCGGAGCAGAAGCAAATTCGGCCGAAACTCTGGTCTGACTTCATCCATCTCGTATTCAACGGCCACTTTCTCGGTCTTCTACTGGCAGGCTTGGCTAGCACCTGGGTCCTGCCTCACGTGGACCGATGGCTGGGCGCCGAAGGCCTGACCGACGCGGTGTATCGAAACGCCGCCGCCGACTGGCCGCTCTGGGCGCAGATTATCATCGCGCTCGTCGTCGTCGACTTCATCCAGTGGTGCGTGCACAACTCGCTTCACCGTATTCCGGTGTTCTGGGAGCTCCACAAAGCACATCACAGCGTAAAGGACGGCGAGATGGACTGGATCGTCTCGTTCCGTTTCTCTTGGCTCGAGGTGATTGTCTACAAGTCGGTGCTCTACCTGCCACTCGTGTTTTTCGGCTTCCGATGGGAAGCGCTGATGTTCCACGCGATCTTCGGCACACTCATCGGTCACCTGAACCACGCGAACTTGAACTTGGGTCACGGCCCCTGGCGCTACATCTTGAACAGCCCACGGATGCACATCTGGCATCACGACTACGAGGGCGACGCCAAGACGACGGTGAACTACGGGATCATCTTCAGCACTTGGGACTGGATCTTCGGCACGGCGAAGATGCCCGATGACCCGCCGGCACACCTGGGCTTCGACGGTGTCGAGACCTTCCCCGACAACTTCTTCAGCCAAGAGATCTGGCCGCTCCAGAAGGTGGCGCCCGGCGTTCGCAGCACCGTCATTTGGAGCCTCATCGGGGCCCTGGTCATGGCAGCAGCCTGGTATTTCCGAGAGCCGCATACCGTTCGCCCGGAGACACCGATGCTCGGAGAGGTAGCCGCCGCGTCGCAGCCCATGGGGGTCTACCCGCCGATGGACGCGTATTCGCCGAGCCCCGCGGAGGCCGAGTTGGCGCTTCCTAAGCTCGGAAGCCAGGCCCAGGCCGATGGCTACGATGACCCCAGCTCGATGGCAAGCGTCGCCGAGCTCGCGAAGGCTCTGGGAGCACCCAGTCTGGTTCTGCTCGACGTGCGACCCGACCAGCGGTTTGCCTTGGGGCACATTCCTGGCGCGCGGCCTCTGTACCGGAGCGACTACTCGAGCAGCGACGAGGTCCCAGGCCTTTCGAGGAGCGCAACAGAGCTCGAGGGCCTTCTTCGGAAGCTCGGCGTCGCTCGGGATAGCACGGTAGTCCTCTACGGGGATGGGGGACCGGAACCGTATCGGCTCTGGTGGACGCTTCGCACGGTGGCCGGTTTTGAAGCGCGGGTCCTCGATGGGGGCCTGCAGGCTTGGAAGGCTGCCGGCCATCACGTCGCCGGAGGCGCGGGGCCGTCGATCACCGTCGGCGACGTGAGCATCCGGGCGCCAGCCTCGGCGCCGGTTCAGCACTGGCCGGAGACCGCAGACTTCATTTCGAATCACGCAGGTACGGTACTCTTGGACACCCGAAGCGAGATCGAGTTCAGCGGCGTTGAGAAACACCCCAAGGCGGCGCGGGCCGGTCATATCCCAGGCGCCTCGCATCTCGACTGGGCGGAGGTCCTGCGCGACAAGAACAACGACCACCGGCTCGGCTCACCGGACGCTTTGCGTACGCTCTTCGCCGAACGCGGTGTCGAGCCCGGCTCTTCAGTCGTGACCTATTGCCAGTCCGGCACGCGCTCGGCGGCTACATACTTCGCCCTGCACCAGCTCGGATTCAGCTCGGAAAGCACTCTGAACTACGATGGTTCCTGGGCGGAATACAGTCGGCTCGACCTGCCGGTGGAGCCCTGATGCGCGGAGCCGCCCTCGGCACCGTCGCCGCGGCCCTCGCGATAGGCGTTGCATTCGACCCCGCGCGAGGCGCCATGCCCGCCAAGCTGGGAACGGATGACGGGGCGTTCGTGCGCGGGGTCGCACTGGGCTTGTTCGCGACGGACCCGGATTGGGACTACGGGCCGCTCGTCGACGAGATCCGAGGGCGCGGCGCAACCGACGTGCTGGTGGTGGTCAACGCCTACCAGTCCGACCGTTTCGCGTCGGACATAACTCTGCGCCCGGGACGCTCCCCGAGCCACGCCGCGGTGGAACGCACCATCACGCAGGTTCGCGAAGCCGGAATGCGCGCAGCACTGATGCCCGTGGTGCGATTGGAGCGAAGAGCTCCGCACGAGTGGAGGGGTCGGATCGCACCCGCGGACGGGCTCGACGCTTGGTTCGCCGTCTACCGTGGCTTCGTCCTCCCGCTGGCGAAGATCGCCGAAGAACGGGGCGCCGAACGATTCGTCGTCGGCTCAGAGCTAGGCTCCCTGGAAGCCCACACGCAACATTGGCGCGCGCTGATCTCCCAGTTGCGCGGCGTGTACTCCGGTACACTGACGTACTCGGCGAACTGGGATCGGATCCAATCAGTCGAGTTCTGGGATACGTTGGACGAGATCGGTTTGACCGCCTACTTCCCCCTCGCAGAAGACCGCCAGGCGCCCTCGGCAGAGTCGATCGCACGCGCTTGGCGATCACCCCGTGCGGAGATCGAGGCGATTGCCCGACGAGTGGGTAAGCCCGTTCTGGTCACCGAGGTCGGATACACGAGTCAGCGGAGCGCCGCGGGCACGCCCTGGCAGCACAGCACCGTCGAGGATTTGGATCTGGCTCTGCAGCAGCGCCTCTACCGCGGCTTCTGCGACGCGTTCGCGCAGACCCCCAGCCTCTTGGGTTTCTATGTTTGGAACTGGTTCGGTTTCGGGGGACCGCGCGACCGTGGATTCACCCCGCGCGGCAAGCCCGCTGCCAATGAGCTTACCAAGTGCTTTGAGCGCGTCTGGACGGCGCCACCGCCCGTAGGAAACGATCGATGAGCAAGCAAGACGACGAGCAATCAAGACGAGAAGGACGCCGGCAGTTCGTTCTCGGAACCTTGGGTGTAGGCGGCGGTACGCTGTTGACGGCAGTCGCCGGCTGCCGCGAGACGGTTTCTCCACCGTCGACGGTGTCGCCTCCCGATGGAGGGGCGATCGAAGCGCCTCCCGCGCCCAGCGAGCCCTCGCTCCCCGACAACAAGGATCCGGCCAACTTCATCAAACACGGGGACACTCCGCTCACCCTCGAAACCCGCCGGGAGAAGCTTGGTACCAGCGTGCTCACCGCGACGAGCGTCCTTTTCGTTCGCCAGAACCTGCCCCTGCCTCCGCCCGAATTCGTCGCGGACCGCGAGGGCTGGACGGCTCGCGTCGAAGGCGTGAAGCGCCCGGCCGAAGTCCGTGTCGACGCGCTCAAGCGGCTGGGGCTCACGACGATCGCGACGGTGCTTCAATGCTCCGGGAACGGCCGCAAGTACTACGAGCACGGCCCGAGTGGCTCGCCCTGGGGCGTGGGCGCGGCGGGTTGCGTGATGTGGAGCGGCGTTCCGCTGCGTGCGGTCGTCGAACACTTGGGCGGCCTCGCAAAAGGCGTGCGCTACCTGACGACCACGGGCGGCGAGCCACTGCCCGAGGGGCTCGACCGCAACCAGGTCGTCGTCGAACGGTCCATTCCGGTCGAAAAGGCCCTCGACGATTGTCTCCTCGCCTGGGAGATGAACGGCGAGCCCATCCCACGCTCCCACGGCGGCCCCCTCCGCCTAGTCGTGCCTGGCTACTTCGGCTGCAATCAGATCAAGTTCGTCAAGCGGCTCGCCTTCACCGAAGACCAGGGATCGGCGAAGATCCAGCAGACCGGTTACCGAATGCGCCCGATTGGCAAGAAGGGCGCGCCGGACCAGCGCTCGATGTGGGAGATGCCGGTGAAGTCGTTCATCACCCTACCCACGGAGCAAACGCCCGTCGTCGCGGGAAAGGTTCGCGTCACCGGTGTCGCCTTCGGAGGAAGCGAGACGATCGCCAAGGTCGAAGTCTCGACGGACGGAAAGCGGTGGAAGACTGCGCGTTTTGTGGGGCCCGACCTTGGACGCTACGCCTGGCGGGTCTTCGAGCTGGTGCTCGAACGAGAGCCAGGTCCGGTCAAGCTCTACAGTCGCGCAACGCGCATCGATGGGGAGACACAACCCGAGCTGCGCCGAGAAAACGAGCGGGGCTACGGGAACAACTGCTGGCGGGACATGGGCGTCACAGTGCAGGTCTGTAACTCCACGGATGAGATCTGCCTCACTCCAGCGCGGAGCTCGAGCGACGCTCCGCGTGGGCCCCGCAAGCCGGTCGAGCTCTCCGAATCGGGTCAACGGGGACGCAAAGTCTTCACCGAGACCGCGGCGCCACCCTGCTCGACCTGCCACAGCCTCGCCGACGCGGAAGCAACCGGTCTCGTGGGCCCAAACCTCGACGACCTCGCCCGAAGCGCAGAACAGGTCGAGGCTGCCGTGACCAACGGCGTCGGCGCGATGCCGCCGTTCGGGGAGACCCTGACCCGCGAACAGATCGACGACGTCGCGCGATACGTCTATGAAGCAACGCGATATGACTGAAGGCGAGCAACTCGACCAATCGCGACGGAAGTACGCACGAGGCCCGCTCCTTCTGGAACAGCTCGCCGCAGACCCTTTCGTGCAATTCGAGCGATGGCTCGAGGACGCGATCGCAGCGATCGACGCAGAGCCCAACGCGATGACGCTGGCCACTGTAGGCTCCGACGGCGCTCCAAGTGCCCGCACCCTGCTCTTGAAGTTCTTCGATCGAGATGGGTTCGTGTTCTTCACCAATCTCGGAAGCCGAAAATCGATTGAGATCGACGGCAATCGAAATGTGGCGCTTCTTTTCTGGTGGAGGGAGCTCGGGCGGCAGATCAAGGTGCGCGGCGTCGCAGAGCGGATCTCGAGCGTCGAAGCGGCCAAGTACTTCATGACCCGGCCGCGTGGCAGCCAACTCGGCGCCTGGGTGTCCAAGCAGTCCCAGGTCCTGAGCTCGCGTTCGGCGC
>JBLYYU010000533.1:0-10034 GCA_048550275.1 Polyangiales bacterium | reverse complement strand
AGCTGCTCTCGGCCGGCGTTTCGTAGCCGACGACGCGTTCGCCGTAGAGCGACCCGCGCTCTGCTATCGTAGTGTTGCGCGATACGTACACGGCACCCGAGCGGTGGAACGCCGCCGGAAGGGATTGGCGGCGAGAAATCGGCTCGGCCTCGCCGGTAGAGAGCCGCAACGAACCGTCGGGGTTCTCCAGATAGACCCAGTGGGGATTGAACTGATGGGGCACGCGGTGAACGGAGATGACGCAGTCGGCGCCTTCCGACTCGAGGGTATCGATGCAGCCATCGATTTCTTCTGCAGCGCGAAACGGAAACGTCGGCTGCAAGAGGCAGACCGCGTCGGCGGTCCATCCGTCCGCGGCCAGAGTCTCGAGGGCGTGGACGATCACCGGCAACATCGGCGTGTCGTCCTGCGCGAGGGAAGCGGGCCGGAGGAAAGGCACCTCGGCGCCGAGTGACCTGGCCACCGCCGCGATCTCTTCGTCCTCGGTGCTGACGACGAGCCGTTCGAGCCGAGTCGTGCTGCGTGCGGCGTCGATCGTATGCGCGATTAGCGGTCTTCCGCCCAGCATGCGGACGTTCTTTCGTGGAACGCCCTTGGAGCCGCCGCGCGCTGGGATCAGCCCTAGGACGCGCATGGAACCGCCTCTGCATCGAGATTGCGAGCGTTCTCGAGGATGCGTTCGTACTCCGGGTACAGGGCTTCCATCGTGAAATGCTGCTCGTAGACGGCGCGCGAGCCCTCGGCGAGCTCGAGGCGCAAGGCTCTGTCGGACGCGAACTCGTTCAGCAGCTCCGCGAAATGAGCTGGGTCGCGCGCGGCGAGGCAATTCACTCCGTGCGAGAACTCCTCGGAGCATTCGAACGTCTTCTCGTAGGCGATGTTCACCACGCCGTAGCCGGCGCTCACCGCGAACTTCGCCCGGCCGCCCGTATCGAAGGGGTAAGGCATGATCGAAGCGTCGCCGGGCAGGAGCAGGTCGTCCAGATTCTCCACGAACCCATGCACGACGAATCGTTCTTCCAGCCATTCCCAGGATGGGTCGCCGCCTTCGCGCGGCGTCTTGCCCAGCTGGTGCCACTGGAGCTCGAGCCCGCGGCGCGCGATCTCGGGCCAGATCCGGGTCCTGAGATCGTGGCGCGCGGCTCGCATCGCCGTATTGGGATTGCCGAACAAGATGAAGCGACCTTCGGACAAGCGGCTGTAGTCGGGCTCCGGCGTCGTCGGACCCGTCACGGGAAGATACGAGGCGCTGATGCCGAGATCTCGCAGGTAGTCGGCTTCCGACTTGGATGCACACATCGTATGCGCGGACCGACGACAGACGTCGACTTCGAGCTTCCTCAAGCGCTTTGGCGAGAGGGCCTGTGGTCGACGGAGCCGCTTGGAAGCAAACGAACGGCTCCGCACGGAATTGAGCTTGAAGTGGAAGTCGAGATGGCTGTGAACGATCGGCGCCGCGTCGGGAGAGAGCAGGACCGCGAAGACCTCCTCGGCCCAAATCAAATCGGGACGGATGTCGCCGATGACTTTCGACACGGCATTGGCGAGGCCTCCGAGGTTCGGAAAGGCCAGGGACAGCGACGATGGATTGAACATCCGGCCGGCGATCCAACCGGGTGTTCCCGGTCGCGGCTCGTCCGAGTGGAGCAGGGTGACCGAGCTGGCGACTCGTTCCAACTCCGCGCTGGGCTCGTTGCTAGGGTCGCAGACGACGACGTGGACATCGTGGCCTAGCGCCACAAGCGAGCACAGGTCTTGCCACCGACGAACGTCGCCGCCTCCCACATGGGTGGGCGACGGGTAGCGCTGAAAACACACCTGAGTGATCCGCATCCCCACTGCGATCCCACCGTAGCGCGAACTGGCAGCGTGGGCAGGGAATTGGAGTTGAACCAATGGCTGAAATCCTCCATGGTCGCCGACCAAAGGCTCGGGGGCGGAATGAAAACGGCACTGATCACGGGGGTTACGGGGCAAGACGGCAGCTACCTTGCCGAGCTGCTTCTGAAGAAGGGCTACGAAGTGCACGGCGTCAAACGCCGCGCCTCGTCACTGAACAGTCAGCGTATCGACCATCTCTACGTCGATCCGCATGTCCCCGACGCTCGCTTTCACCTGCATTACGGCGACATGACCGACTCGACGAACCTCCTTCGCGTCGTGCAACAGACCCAGCCTGACGAGATCTACAACTTGGCCGCGCAGTCGCACGTTCGCGTGTCGTTCGAGACACCGGAGTACACTGCGAACGCCGACGGGCTCGGGACGCTTCGAATGCTGGAAGCCATTCGCATCCTCGAGCTCACCGACAAGACCCGTTTCTACCAGGCGAGCACCAGCGAGCTGTTCGGAAAGATCGCGGAAGCGCCTCAAAGCGAGACGACGGCGTTCTATCCGAGAAGCCCCTATGGCGCCGCCAAGCTCTACGGCTACTGGATTACGATCAACTACCGCGAGGCTTACGGCATCTACGGTTGCAACGGCATTCTTTTCAATCACGAATCGGAGCGCCGCGGTGAGACGTTCGTCTCCCGAAAGATCAGCAGGGTGGTTTCGCGAATCGCGCTCGGCATCGAAAACACGCTCTACCTCGGCAATCTCGACGCCAAGCGTGACTGGGGTCACGCAGAGGAATACGTCGAAGGCATGTGGCGAATGCTGCAGCAGCCCGAGCCGGACGACTACGTTCTCGCCACGGGAAAGACTCACACGGTGCGTGAATTCGCAGAGGCGGCGTTTGCCCACATTGGCGTCGAGCTCACTTGGCGGGGCGAGGGCGTGGACGAAGAAGGCGTCGACGCGAACACTGGGGAACTCCGTGTCCGTATCGACTCGCGCCTCTACCGACCCACCGAAGTCGATCTCCTGCTCGGGGACCCGACCAAGGCGCGAGAGAAGCTTGGTTGGGAGGCCCGGGTTACCTTCGAAATGCTGGTCGATCGAATGATGAAGCACGACTTGGCACTCGAAGAACGGAATTCGGTGAAGCGATGAACCTTCCGGACGCAAAGGTCCTTGTGACCGGAGGGCATGGGTTTCTAGGGCGTCATGTCGTGGAGTCCTTGAAGACACGCGGCGTCGAGCCGATCACGTTTCGTTCGGCTGAGTGTGACCTCCGCGACTGGAAACAGACCGAGGCCTTATTCGCCGAGACGCGTCCGGACGCCGTGATTCACATTGCCTGGACCGGCGGCGGCATCGGCTACATGCGAAACCATCCGGGAAGCATCGCTCGCGACAACACGCTCATGGCCTGCCACGTGTTCGAGGCCTCGCGTGCCTTCGGCGCTCAGAAAGTCGTCGGCGTTGGTTCGGTTTGCTCGTATCCGAAGTACACAGAGGTCCCGTTTCGCGAAGAGGACCTCTGGCTCGGTTACCCCGAGGAGACCAACGCCCCCTACGGCATCTCGAAGAAGATGATGTTGGTGCTGACGCAGTCGTTCGCCGATGAGTTCGGTCTCAACGGGGTCCATCTGCTCATGGTCAACATGTACGGGCCCTGGGACAACTTCGACCTCGAGAGCAGTCACGTCATCCCTGCGATGATGCGGAAGTTCCTGGCCGCCAAAGAGCGCGGCGACGCCGAGGTCACTTTGTGGGGCGATGGCACGCCCACCCGTGAGTTCATCTACATCACGGACGCGGCCGAAGCCGTCGTCAAAGCCGCCGAGAGCTACGATTCGGCCGACCCGGTCAACATCGGTTCGGCGACCGAAGCATCCATTCGCGAGCTCGCAACCAAGATCCAATTGCTAGTCGGTTTTGACGGGAACATCGTCTGGGACACCTCCAAGCCCAACGGCCAGCCGCGCCGCAAGCTAGACGTGTCGAAGGCGAAAGAGCGATTCGGCTTCGAGGCGCAGATGCCGCTGGACCAAGGTCTCGAGCGAACGTATCGCTGGTATCTCGACGAGGGTCGCGCTCTTTGGGAGCGATGAAAACGTCAGAAGCGCCCGTCGATCGAACGGCCTTCGATGTGATGCTCGATCCACCACTCGAGCACTAGCAAGCCCCAGAGAAGCTGGGCGTGGTCGTGCGAGCCTTTCAAGTGCTCAGTCACCAAGGTAGAGACCCGTTGGGGGTCGAAGAAGCCGCGCCTCGCGACCGTTTCCTCGTCGAGGCAGCTGACTAGCTCCTCACGGAGATCGTGCCGGAGCCAATGCGCGACCGGTGCCGTGAAGCCTTGTTTGGGTCGCTCGGAGAGCTCGGCGGGCAAGTAGTCACGGAGCAGTCGTCGGACCAGATACTTCTTCTGGCGCCCGTGAATTCGCATGTCGAGCGGCAACGAGAAAGCAAACTCGAGCACGCGCCGATCTAGAAACGGGGAGCGAGCCTCGAGACCGACCGCCATGCTGGCCCGATCGACTTTGTGGAGCCAGGCGCCGGGCAGGGTGTGTGTCGCGTCGTAGAGCATCCCGGCTTCCACGCTGTTTCGAAGTGGGTGTTCACGGAGAAACTCTGCGACGCGCTTCGGCGCCACGTTGGTTTCGCCGAGAAGGCGATTCACGCCTTCGGTGGCAGCACCACGATAGAACCCACCGAGCCCGAAGAATAGCGCGGCATCCGTCGCGCCCGACCTCGAGACGATCCGTCGAGCTCCGGCACTCGGTACGAGCGGGGCGGCCTTTGCCAGCACACCCCGGGCCGATTGGGGAAGCGCACGGATGTACGGTTCGACCGCCCGCTGGGCCAGGTAGTACTTGTAGCCACCGAGCTCTTCGTCCGCCCCGTCGCCGGTCAGTGCGACCGTTACATGCTCGCGAGCGAGCTTGCTCACGGCCAAGGTTGGAAGCGCCGAGTAGTCGGCCATGGGTTCGTCGAAGTAGCGGATCAAGTCCTTCAACTGCGCGAGCACGTCCTGGCCCCGGAGCACCCGGATCGTGTTCTGGACGCCCAAGTGCTTGGCGATGTTGGCGGCGTGTTCGCTCTCGTCGAACTCGGGTTGATCGAAGCCGATGGTGTAGGTCTTGACCGCTTCCGGTCCTTGTTCGGCCATCAAGGCGACGACGAGGCTCGAGTCGAGTCCGCCCGACAGAAACGCGCCGAGTGGCACGTCCGAGACGAGCCGCGACCTGACGGCTTCCCGCATCGTTTCCCGAAACTCTTCCAGCAGTGTGCGTTCGTCGTCCTGCCTCACCGGCGTTCGCTCCGCGTGCGCCGCCAAATCGAAGAACCTGTGGCTCCGAGGTTCGCGACCCTCTTCGACGACGGTGAAGCTTCCGGGAGCGACGGTATGAACGTCTTTGAGCATCGCTTTGGTGCCCGGTGGAAAGCCGAAGCGCACGTAGTCACGGACGACGTCCGCGTCGACCTCGAGCTCGTTCCCCGCGTAGCGCAGCAGCGGCGCCAAGGTCGAAGCAAGAAGCAGCCACTGACCTGGACGGTAGGCGTAGTAGAGAGGCTTCTGCCCGGCCGCATCGCGGGCGAGAACCATCCGGCGCTCGCGCGCATCCCAGATCGCGATCGAGAACATCCCGTTGAATCGATCGAAGCAGTCGGCTCCCCATTCCTCGTACGCGCGCAGGACCACTTCGCTATCGGTCCCGCTGCGGAATGGGTGGCCCTTGGCCTCGAGCTCGTCGCGGAGCGCGCAGAAGTTGTAGACCTCGCCGTTGAAGACCGCTTGAACCCGGCCGTCTGGGCTCGCCATGGGCATTCTACCCGCTTCCGATAGGTCGATGATCGAGAGCCTTCGGTGACCCAGCGCGACCGGTCCCTCGAACCAGAGCCCGGCGTCGTCCGGGCCGCGATGGGTGAGCGAGTCGCGCATCTTCTCGACTCCGACCGGGTCCACCGCCCGTCCGTCCATGCGCCATACGCCAACGATTCCGCACATAGGCCTAACGCTCCGCGAGTGAAAGAGCGGGTGCCTTCTTGGCCCTGCTGGCTTCGAGCGCGGTCATCACCCCGAGGCCCAATGCTGCCGCCAGGAGCAGCCAAAACGGGCGCGCGCGCAGGCCCTGATGGAAGAGGCTGTACGACAGAGCGGGCACCATCAGCAAGGTCAGGCGTGTCCCCGCGGCGACACTCAGCCAGCGAAGGAACGCCAGAAACAAACCGGTACCGATGATCCCGTAGGAGAAGAGCAGGGTGGCAGCGCTCGAGTGAATCTCGAACTTGCTGTGATGAAAGCGAAGGAAGTAGCCCTCGCCAGCGCCAGCAATCAGGTACTTGGGATGCTCGACAATGCGGTCGATGCCACGGTCGGTCATGTAGTCCTCTGTCGTCGATTCCTGGACGTTTTCGATGCGGTTTTGCCAAAGGTCGGTGTCGAGCGCGCGCAGGTCGAGGTAGAGAGCGAGGACTAGAACCGGGAGCGCCAGCACCGTGACCAGGGTCGGCCGGTGTGCGAATTGGATCGCGGCGAGCAGAGCGATCCCAAGCAAGCCGGCTCGCGAATAGGTGCGCAGCTCGATGTAGAAAGCGCAGAGCAGCAGCAGGTACAGGACCAAGCGCGGGACGTTGTACCTCGGGGCGAGCATCACGACGATGCTGGCACAGAGCAATACGTGATACGCGAGTTGATTGGGGTTGATGAAGAAGAGCTCGAGCCGGCCGCTCTCCGCGCGATCGGCAAACGGTATCGACAAGAGGGCGAGCATGACCAGCGTCGCGGCGAAGCCGTAGAGCGTCCAGCGAAGCCAATCGTCCCCTCGCTGGCCTAGCAGCACCAGGTAGCCGAAGAACACCGCGAAGTTGAAGGCGTAAAACGAGCTGGCCTTGAAGAAATCGAACTCGCTCGTCAGCGCCACCCAGGTGAAATTGCAGACGAAGACGTAGAGGACGAACGCCGCTAGCGACTGGACCGGCCGCCGGACGACGTTGGGCATTCGGAATGGGACGACGAGAATCGGCAAGCACACCACTCCCAGCAACATGAAATCGCCGGGCTGGGGGCGACCGGGCCCGTAGACGTTGAACGAGAGCGACAAGATGACGATGAGCCAGAGGACCTCGGGCCATCCGCCGCGCAGATCGATCCAGGACGTCAGTGAAGCCAACGCGCTATCGGCCGTCCGCGCCATCACGAAGCCGCTTTCATCTCCGCAGCTCTGGTCACCTGCTCGACTGCCTTCGCGTATGCCTCTCGTGCTTCCGGCGTTATGCTCTGCCACCGCCGCTCGATCAGGTGCTGCTCGGCGTCCATCCATCCGGCGACTTTGTACACGGCGATCCGGGCGAGCGTTTTGGCCATCGCGCTCCGCGACCGTAGTGGATGACTCTCGCGATACTGGCTGTAGCAGCGGAGGCGATAACGGTAGCCCTCGATTGTTTTTTCGAGGCTTGCCGCTTCAGCTTGCGAGTACGCGTAGACCGGCAGCGATGAAACTGCGTAGCGTCTGCCGAGCATGACCCGGATCAGGAAATCCGAGTCCTGCGAGCGGCGGAAGGCTGGGTTGAAGCCCGCGTGTTGGGCTGCCTCCATCCGGACGATGCAGGGTGGGAAGCTCAAGGGCGGTGGGCCAGGATGCGTGAATCGCCTAGAGGCGAAATCCTGATCGGCTCGCAGACCGGTACGCGTCAGTCCTACCGCCTCGCCGGCCGCGTCTGTGATGACGCAGGCTCCACTGAGGACGACGACCTCCGGATGCTCCTCCATCCCCGACACCTGCTGCGCGAGCTTCTCGGGGAAGAGCCAGTCGTCGGCATCGAGGAAGCTCAAATACTGACCCCGGGCCATCTCGAGGGACTTCTGGCGCGCAGCCCCGCGGCCGAGATTGCTCTCAAATCGCTCGAGCCGAAGCCGAGGGTCACCAAAGTCCTGGAGAATCTCCCAAGTCCGGTCGGTGGACCCATCGTCGACGATGGTCGCCTCCCAGTTCCCATATGTCTGAGCTTGGAGGGATGCCAACGCCATCGGAAGCGTCCGCTCCGCGTTGAAGCAGGGCATCATGATCGAGACCAGCGGTTCGCCCCCCATCGGAGCTTCGTTACCACACAAGACAGCTGCTACAAAACTCCGGGGTCAGAGATCGATGTTCAACGACTGGGCGTACAGACTGAAGAAGCTGAGGAATCATCCGCGGCCGGGCCGATTCATCCTCGGACGCTTGCTTTGGCGCAGCGGCCTCTCGCCGTTTTTCGTCTCCGAGATGCCGAGGGGCTTTCGGATTCGGTTCTACCCAAGCTCTATTTCGGCAGCGCTCTGGTCGGACCCGGGTTCGCGCAGTGAGGACGAAGACTTCGTCTGGGCCGTTCTCCGACCCGGGGACCGCTGCATCGACGCCGGCGCCAACGTGGGGCAACTCGTCTTGGCTGCGTCGAAACGAGTCGGGCCGGACGGGGAAGTGATCGCGATCGAAGCACACCCTGAGATCTACGGATACCTCCAGGGCAACCTACGCTTGAATCGAGCGAGCAATGTCACGGCATTGAACTGCGCGCTTGGCGCCGTCGAGGGTGAGGTTGCGATGACCAGCCGCCGATCCGACGACCAGAACTACGTCTCCGAGAGCGGGGCGCTTCGAGTCCCCATGCACAGGCTCGACGAGCTGATTCCTGCGCGGCCGACGCGCCTGCTCAAGATCGACGTCGAGGGCTCTGAGCTGCCTGTCTTGCAGGGGGCGACCGCTGTCCTCCACCAGACCGAGCTCGTTTACTGCGAGCTCTCGGCTGGGAACTGCCGTCGCTTCGGGTACGAGCCCCAAGAGGTCGAGACGCTCCTCTTGGACGCGGGTTTCGTGTTCATCCGCCGCGACGACGAAGGGCGGCCTCAGGTCAGCAAGCGGGCATACTTCTCGAGCCTGGCCGCCGAGGACCTGCCGGCGACCGGCTACAATCTGGTTGCAGTTCGGCCCAGCGTTTCGCAGGAAGCGCTCGAGATGCTCGGAGCTCGAGGCTAGTTCCGGCGCTGAGTCTCAATCGTTTGGACAGCCGATCATCCCGACCTATGCTTCCGCCCGCGTGGCTTGGTGGAAAAAGGGTTGTCTTTCGGTCGTTCTCGGCCTGGTGCTCTTGGTTTTGGCTTTCTGGCTCATCTATGGGGGGGCCGAGCAACAGCTAGACGGCGAGATTGTGCCCGTTCCGCTCGCCTCCGAGCACGTCGAGGCTCGCGCCGCCGGTCAGGAGCGCGCCGCCCCGGAGGCCAGCAATCGCATCCTCTTCGGTGACCTCCACGTTCACACGACGCTATCGGTCGACGCGTTCATGTGGGGGCTCCCCCTCATGGGTGGCGAGGGTGTCCATCCGCCCGCCGATGCTTGTGATTTCGCCCGCTTCTGCTCGCAGCTCGATTTCTACGCGCTGACCGACCATGCGGAGGCCCTGAACCCTCGGACCTGGCAGATGACCCGGGACTCGGTGCGTCAGTGCAACGCCGTGACGGCGGGAAGCGAGCAGCCGGACACAATCGCGTTCACTGGGTTCGAATGGACACAGGTCGCCCTCACGCCCGAAGAGCACTACGGCCACAAGAACGTTCTGTTCAAGTACGACAGCGACGCCGATTTGCCGGCTCGCCCCATCTCGGCTCCCGGTCTGACTACACGCGCGTTCTCCAAGCTCAGCGCGCTTTGGCCGGTTCTGGCGATCCCGGCGCGCTCGTTTCCGAACCAGCAGGGTTACCTGGATTTTGCCCGACACATTCGCGAGAACGCGGAGTACCCGTTCTGTCCGGACGGCGTCAACAGCAAGGACCTCCCGCGCAACTGCCGAGAGCGCGCAGCGACGCCGGTGGAGCTCTTCGACAAGCTCAACGAATGGGGGCTCGACACCCTCGTGATCCCCCACGGTACGACTTGGGGGTTCTACACGCCGCTCGGCTACACCTGGGACAAGCAACTTCGCGCCGATCTCGACGACGAGAACCTGCAGCGGCTCGTCGAGGTGTTTTCCGGACACGGAAACTCGGAGGAGTATCGCGATTTCCGCTCGCTCGAGAAGAGCGAGTCGGGGCCGATCTGCCCGGAGCCAACCGAAGAGTACGAGGCCTGTTGCTGGCGCGCCGGTGAAGTGATTCGAGCGCGCTGCGACGATCCCGAGTCCGAGCTCTGCCAAGAGCGCGTCGCAAAGGCGAGGGCGGACTACTTGCGGGT